>CAIZGT010000638.1 GCA_903932545.1 uncultured Rhodospirillales bacterium | reverse complement strand
TGCGTGATCCGCGTCGCTGGGCGGCCACCGGCATGCCCGGCATTGCGCGCAATGCAGACTTGCTGGACAGTTTTGCGCTGCGGGGCGTTCTGAGCGACGCCGTGCGCGTGGTTTCCTGCGCCTCCCCGCATCACACCCAGGCCATTGTCAACGCGACGCAGCCAGATGTTCTGCTGATCTTACTCGGTGATGCACGGCGCTACCTGCGCGCGCCGGATCGCCACGGCCTGTTGGCAATGGAGGGCGAGCGCGTGCTGCTCGGCACCGGGCGACCCGGTGTGATGCTGCATCCAACGATGATTTACGGTCTGCCCTATAACGACCCTTTGCAGAATATTCTGCGCTGGATGCGACGCCTGCCGGTGCTGCCATTGCCGGAGGGCGGTGCGGTGAAAGTGCAGCCGATTGCACTTTATGACGTGGTGCGCGCCCTCCTGAGCGGGCTAAACCGCAATTGGTCGCAACCAATGGCGTTTCCAATTGCGGGCGCTCGGGCGCTGCCGATGCGCGATCTGGTCCAGGCCTTGGCCGAAGCAGCGAAGATCAAGCCGCGCCCGATCCTGCCGCTGCCCCGACAATTGCTGCCGATGCTCACCCCGTTCAGTATGCTGCCTTTCCTGCCGGAATTTAGCGGAGATGATCTGCGCAATCTCGGCGAAGATCGCTCGGTTGAGACAATGACGATGCTGACGAAGCTTGGGCTGCGTCCGCTATCGCTGCAAGACGGGTTGGCAGCGATGCTCGAAGGCTATCGCGCGTCCTAGAACTGCCGCGCGTCCTAGAACTGTTTGTCGAGGACATAGCTGATCGAGCACTCGCCGTTTTGCACCACGAAATCCAGATGCGGCGGCGCTGCATGACCCGTTAACATTCCGCCGGACACTTGGCCGGACAACGTGCCGCCGGGCTGGATCTGCACCGCCTGCGGCCCACCGCCTTGGCGTGAAACGTAGTACAATATGCCGCCTGCGACTGCAAAACCTCCGGTGCCAGTGGATTGCTGACCGCGACAGGTTTCATAGAATGAGCCCAGATACGTGCCATCGAAAGCCGATTCGGCCTGCACGCCAGATGCCGCGAAACTCAGCATGACAGCGACCAGAATGAGAAAACGGCGCATGGCGAACCTCCATCACAAGCCGAGATAAGCCTGCCGCACCGCTTTGTCGGCCGCAATCTCGGCGGCCTTGCCTGACATTACGATCCGGCCGGTTTGCAGCACATAAGCGCGATCTGCGATCTCCAAAGCCTCAACCAGCCGCTGCTCGACGAGCAGCACCGTCAACCCCAGATCACGGATGCGCTGGATCGCGCGGAAGATATCGTCCACCAGTTTTGGCATGATGCCCTGGCTCGGCTCATCCAGCATCAGCAGGCGCGGCTGCGACATCAAGGCACGGCCGATCGCCAGCATTTGCTGCTCTCCTCCTGAGAGTGTCTCAGCCCGTTGGGTCAGCCGTTCCTGCAAGCGGGGAAAGAGTTCAAACACCAATTCGAGCGGCTTGAACCGATCCGGGCCGACAATCGCGTAGGCTCCGAGGCGGAGATTGTCCTCTACCGTCAGACGCGGAAACAGCCGCCTCCCCTCAGCCAACCAGCCCCGATCAACCGCCGCAAATCAACACCACAAGCCGGCTGGCTGACACGGTGCAGCGCGACGCGGAATTCATGCAGGTCGCCGCGCTGTATGCGGGCCACGCCGACTTCGACGTTTCACAAC
>CAIZGT010000637.1 GCA_903932545.1 uncultured Rhodospirillales bacterium | reverse complement strand
CTGACGTGCATTTCTACGGCCACGCCATCGAATGCCGCATCAACGCCGAAGACCCCGAAACCTTCATGCCAACGCCGGGCAAGGTAGAGGTGTTCCACGCACCCGGCGGGCTCGGCGTGCGCGTCGATTCCGGGCTGTATGCGGGCTACACCGTGCCGCCTTATTACGACAGCCTGATCGCCAAGCTGATCGTGCACGCACCCACCCGCCAAGAAGCCATCGCCCGCATGCGGCGCGCGTTGTCGGAGTTCGCGGTGGTGGGGATTAAAACGACGATCCCGCTGCATGAGAAAATCTTGGCCGACGCGCAGTTCCAGTCGGGGGATTACACCATCCATTGGCTGGAACGGTTCATGGAGCGGATGAGCGAAGCGGCGTAGGACTGGTCCACGACCCGCCACACGAATTGCTTCCAGACACGACACGCAATCGGGCAAACTCCGCAATGGAGGTGCCAATGTCGCGACGTTCGCTTGAAGTAACGCCTGATCTGCTCCTGCGGGCTTATTCCATCGGCCTGTTCCCGATGGCGGAGAGCCGCGACAACCCGACACTGCATTGGCTTGATCCGCAAATGCGCGGGCATTTGCCGCTTGATACGTTCCATCTGCCCAAACGCCTGCTGCGCACCACGCTGTCCGGCCCCTATGAGGTGACGGCGGATCGCGATTTCGTGGCCACCATCCAAGGCTGCGCCACACCGGCACCGGGGCGGGAGGATACGTGGATCAATCCGACCATCGAGCGCCTGTTCACCGAGTTGCACGCGAAGGGCTACGCTCATTCGGTGGAAACGTGGCACAACGGCAAGCTGGTGGGCGGGCTTTACGGCGTGGCGCTGGGCAGCGTGTTCTTCGGCGAGAGCATGTTCAGCATCGCGCGCGATGCATCGAAAGTGGCGCTGGTGCATCTCGTCGCTCGCCTCCGCCTGGGCGGCTTTACCTTGCTCGACACGCAATGGGTGACGAGCCATCTGGCGCAGTTCGGGGCGGAGGAGATACCGCGCGAGCAGTATCGCCGCCGCCTTGAAGATGCCATCAAGCGGGCGGCATTCTTCCTTCCCGCGCCAGACCCTGATCTGTTGCGCGCCGAGATGGTTCGGATGGCAAAGGGCGAATAATGCGGTTTTTATGGGTTTTGCTGCTGCTCGTGCCTCCCGCGTTCGCACCGATGGCGGCGCAGGCAGACCCAGCGCCGCGCATTGTGCCAACGCGCGATGTGCTGATTGCGTATCGCACCACCGAGGGCGGGTCGATGCCGCCCAGCATCACCATGCGCTACTTCGCCGTCGCCGATCGCATTCGGCTCGACAGCAATCAAGGCCCGTATGTGATCATTGATCGGGCGGTTGAACGGGTGGAATTGGTATTGCCGCCGATGCAGATGGCGATGGAGTTGCCGCCCGGTGCAGGGATCACCCAAGGCTTCATTCTCGGCAACAATCTGCGTTTTGAGCGCACCGGCAGCGCCACCATTCTGGGCCGCCCCTGCACAATCTATGCGGTGAGCAATGATCGCGCCCATGCCACCGCGTGCCTGACCAATGACGGCTTGTTGCTGCGCGGCGAGG
>CAIZGT010000636.1 GCA_903932545.1 uncultured Rhodospirillales bacterium | reverse complement strand
GATCTCGCGGGGGCTGAAGGTTGGAACGTCGAGTGCCATCAGAGCGTCTCCACCGTGAGGGAATAATTGGTATAGACGCAGATATCACCGGCGATTTTCATCGCCTTGCGCGCGATGTCTTCCGGCGTCATCGCCTCGATATCAATCAACGCGCGGGCGGCGGAGAGCGCGTAATTGCCGCCGGAGCCGATGGCGATGATCCCGTCATCGGGTTCCAGCACGTCGCCGTTGCCGGTGAGGGTGTAGGAGTGATCCTTGTCCGCCACCGCCATCATCGCTTCGAGGCGGCGCAGATAGCGGTCGGTGCGCCAATCCTTCGCCAGCTCAACGCAGGCGCGCTCAAGCTTGTTGGGGTAGCGTTCGAGCTTGGCTTCGAGGCGTTCGAGCAAAGTGAAGGCGTCGGCGGTCGCGCCCGCAAAGCCTGCCAGTACCAGCCCGGTGCCGATGCGGCGAACCTTGCGGGCGGTGCCTTTGATCACGGTTTGGCCGAGGGTGACTTGGCCATCGCCCGCCATACACACCGAGTGGCCGCGACGGACCGAGAGAATGGTGGTGCCGTGCCAGCCCACGGGATCATGATTGCTGGTGGAGATGTTCTGCATCATGCGCAGATGGGGCGAAATGATCTTTGGTGCAAGCGCGGCGATGTGAGGCGACGGTTGGGGAGGGTTGTGGTGCGCGGGGGTTGCAGCCCACCACACCCATCACGCTCAGAGTGTGCCACCTGCCAGATAGGCGGCTCCGCGCGCATACAGCTTCTCCACTTCCGGCCCAATCAGCCCCGGCATATCCGGCTTCACCTTGTAGCCGATGCCGGTTTGCAGATAGGCGAGGTGGCGGTAGCCGATAGGGAAGCTTTCCAGCAGCGCGCGATCAAGCACCGGCACTTTCGCCGGATCAACCGGGTCAATCCGATCCTTTTCATAGATCGGCTGACGCAGCACCATGCCCCACTTCACGCCGCCCTGGCCATCGCGCTTTTCGAGGAAATCGTAGAAGCGGCCCGTGCAAACCACGTCGCATTCCACGCCTTCGACGAGGGCGCGCTGGCTGATCGTCATTTTGGTTTGCACGATGGCGCGATTGCCCGCCAGATCAATCGAGGTGCCGCCGAGGAAGTGAAGAATGCGCACGCCCTTTTCGAATCCCTCGCGGCTGATGGCGATGAATTCGTCTGCGGTGCCTTGGAACCACGTGGCCATCATCCGGCCCTCGTCGTGCCATACGGTGCGAAACCGCGCCCAATCCCCAGCATCACGCCAGATCGCCCAATTCTCCACAAGATCACGCAGGGCAAGGCGGTCCAGCAGGTCAGGTGTCATGGGCGGTGTCCTCCGAAGGGGGCGCGACGTGTTCTCACGCAGGCGGATGTTGATGACAAATCTGTCGATTTTCGGCAGTCTGGCATTATGAACAAGCATGTTCCACCCCCTGAGCAGTGTAGCCCGCATCAACGATGCGGGGCTTTTGCCGAAATCACATATCGGCGCTTCCCGCATCGTTGATGCGGGCTACGAGGCTCAGGCAGCCTCCACCGCGCTCACCGTCGGCGTTCGCCGCACGCGCAGCCGCCGTATCCGGCGCGCATCGGCATCAAGCACGCGGAACTCAAACCCGCTGGGGTGGCCGATCACTTCGCCCTTGATCGGCACCCGGCCGGCCAGCATGAACACCAAACCGCCCACGGTTTCGATATCCGCCTCACGCTCATCCTCGCTCAGCACCGGGCCGAGACGCGCCTCGAAATCTTCCACCGGCAAGCGGGCGTCCATATCCAGGCTGCCATCGCCGCGCTCGGTCACCAGCGGGCCTTCCAGCTCGTCATGCTCGTCAGAAATGTCGCCGACGATGGTTTCCACCAGATCCTCGATCGTCACCAGCCCATCGATACCGCCATATTCATCGACGACGAGCGCGAGATGCATATGCGCCTGCCGCATCTGCAGCAGCAGGTCGAGCACCGGGATTTGTGGCGCAACGAGCAGCGGGCGGCGCAATATCGCCTCCAGTCGGAACGCCTCGGGGCGGCCGACATAGGCGATCACGTCTTTGATATGAATCATGCCGATGATGTCATCGAGCTGGTCGCGATACACCGGCAGGCGGGAATGGCCCTCGGTGCGGATCTGCGCAATCGCTTCGTCCAGCGTAACATCGTGCCGCATGGCGATGATATCTGCACGCGGGATCATCACGTCATCAGCGGTGGTACCGCGCAGGCGCAGCACGTTGGCGATCAGGGCTTGTTCCTGACGGTCGAACTCCGGCACCTCGCCGGAGGATTGCGCGGCATCGGCGGCTTCTTGCACCAATTCGGCGATGCTCTCGCGCAATGTAGGCTCATGCGCCGGCCGCAGCCATTTGGAGCGGAGCTTTTCGAGCAGCGATGCGCGGGTGACGTGTCGCTTTGGGTGGGATGGCACGCCGCTCATGTGATGCGTGCCTTCCACGGGTTCGGACGCCCCAGACACGCCATCAACTGAGCTTCCTCCATCTCCATCGCCCGCGCCTCGCCGGGATGGTGATGGTCATAGCCGAGCAGATGCAGCCCGCCATGCAGCACCAGATGCGCCAAATGATCGGCAAGGCGCTTGCCCTCTGCCGCCGCTTCGCGCCGCACCACACCAAGGGCGAGCACGAGTTCGCCGGGCTGGCCACCCATTGGTTCGAACGTCAGCACGTTGGTGGGTTTATCAATTCCGCGATGGCGGGCATTCAGGCGGCGAACGGAGCGGTCATCGCTCAACATCACCACCATCGGCTCATCGAGCAGGGCGGCGGCTCGGCTGGCAATCCGCTCCGGCTGGCGCAGATAGCGGCGCCAAGCCGGATTATCGACAATCACATCAATCTCAGAAGGGAACCCCGCGGCTGCGGGGCTCCGACTAGGTCGGTCGTCCATCTACTTACCTGAGCCCTCATTGCGGCGCGCCTCGCGGCGGGTGTCTTTTTCGGCAGCGGCACGTTGGTCGTATGCGTCCACAATCCGCGCCACCAGCGGATGTCTTACCACATCGCGCTTGTCGAAACGACATACGCCGATGCCGGGCAGCCCTTCGAGCGTGTCGAGCGCATCACGCAGGCCGGAGCGGGCTCCGACCGGCAGATCGATCTGCGACAAATCGCCCGCGATCACCATATGCGTGCCCTCGCCCATGCGGGTGAGAAACATCTTCATCTGCACCGGCGTGGTGTTCTGCGCCTCGTCGAGAATGACGAACGCATGCTTGAGCGTGCGACCGCGCATGAAGGCGAGTGGGGCGACTTCGATCTCGCCGGTTTCCATCCGCTTCTTTAGCATATCAGGCGGCATCATGTCGCCGAGTGCGTCGTAGAGTGGGCGGAGATACGGATCGACCTTGTCTTTCAGATCACCCGGCAGGAAGCC
Source organism: uncultured Rhodospirillales bacterium (assembly GCA_903932545.1). Classification (GTDB taxonomy): domain Bacteria; phylum Pseudomonadota; class Alphaproteobacteria; order Acetobacterales; family Acetobacteraceae; genus CAIQQQ01. The sequence continues at coordinate 790 of CAIZGT010000636.1, read as the reverse complement.
GAGGCGCTCGCCAGCTTCAACGGCGGGGCGGGAGAGCACGATCCTGTCCACCTTGCCCTCCATCAGCATGCCAACAGCGGCGGCGACGGCGAGGAAGGTTTTGCCGGTGCCAGCCGGGCCAAGGCCGAACACCATTTCATGCTTGGCCAGCAAATCCATATACGCGGCCTGCCCTGGCGAGCGCGGGCCGATCGAGCCGCGCTTGGTGCGGATGGCCGGCAGGTCGGACAGCGGCAGGCGGGGGTCTTCGATTTCCGTCATCCGCACGGCAGCGGACACGTCATGCGACTCAACGCCCTGGCCGCGTTGTAGGCGGTGATACAGCCCGTTCATTGCGGTGCAGGCGGCTTGCACCCGGTTGGTTTCGCCTGAGATGGTAACCTGATTGCCCTTCGTGCGAATCTTCACCCCGAGCCCCTGCTCCAACAGCACCACATGACGGTGATGACCGCCATACAGCTCCGGCAACAACCGGTTGTCCTCAAATGTGAGGGTGACCAGCTTGTGGCTCATCGCCGTGGCTGGCAGGGCTTGGGGGTCGCTCGATGCGAGGACGATTTGGGTCAAGCGCAGGCAGGCTCCTCAACTAAGGTTGCTGTGAGAGACGTGGCGGTTGCTTGGACGATCCGCACCGGAACAACCCGGCCGATCAGGCTTTCCGGACCGAGCACATGCACGGGCTGGAGCCATGGGGTGCGGCCGCCAATCTGTCCGGGCTGGCGACCGATATGTGTGAAGAGCACGTCCACCTCCTGCCCGACCTTGCTGGCATTGAACGCCAGCGTCTGAT
>CAIZGT010000635.1 GCA_903932545.1 uncultured Rhodospirillales bacterium | reverse complement strand
TTCTGCGAAGCCGAGCGTGGCCTTTGGCATCCAAAACTCAGCGCCTTGTTCCAATGTCCGAAAACATCCAATTCAGACACATACGAGCAATATGTGCAGGCAGGATCACACACGTGTAACCACTGCACCACCCGTCTGAAACAATCCTCATCGTCAAACACCGTGTGCGCCAAAGCCAGCAAATGCTCGGCGGTGATATGGCAACCCGCACTCTCTGCCGCCTCTGCCAGACGCAGCAGGCGGTCAGACAACAGCAAAGCGCTGGGTGGGGTGGCAAATTTCGGGCGGGAGATGGCAATCGACATGTGTTTTCTCCAGCAGACAAAGGGGTTTTCCCTAAACGGTGGAACAGCTTTTGCCGAACCACCGGCGACTTTCGCAAATCCGATTGAAGCTGGATTGCGTTGCTGAAATGTTAAAATCGCTGATTTATTTGTGCTCGAGCGCAAAAATCCGCAGTGCTGAGGCTAGTGGCCGCTCAGCGCCGCGCGCCTCGTCAACCTCTGTCACCAACTTGGACAGCACCACCCCGCGCGTCTGGGCAAGGTGTTCCAGAACCGCCCAAAATTCCGGCTCCAGGGCGACAGAGGTTCGGTGTCCGGTGAGGGAAAAACTCTGTTTGATCAAGCCTGTCATTATAGTCTCCCCGCGGCCCAACGCGCTGCCTCGGCCACAATCGGATCAGCGTCGTCGCACAAATTCTGCGCCACCGCGCGCAATGATGCATCGCCGGAATTGCCGATCGCGATTAGCACGTTGCGCACAAAACGCACCCGCCCGATGCGCTTGATCGGTGAGCCTGCGAATTTGGCACGAAAAGCTGCGTCATCAAGCATAACCAGGGCGGCCAGCGGCGGGGCCACCAGATCGTCGCGCGCCTGCAATTTGGCGTGGTGGCTGGCCTGGGCAAAACGGTTCCACGGGCAGACCGCAAGGCAATCATCGCAACCGTAAACACGGTTGCCGATCGCCTCGCGGAATTCCAACGGTATCGGGCCGTCATGCTCGATGGTGAGATAGGCGATGCAGCGCCGCGCATCCAATTGATAAGGCGCGGGAAATGCGTCGGTTGGGCAGGCAGCAAGGCAGCGCGTGCAAGTGCCGCAGCGATCTGCGTGGGACGGGCTCGGCGCGATATCGAGCGTGGTCAAAATTTCTCCCAAGAACAACCACGAGCCATGCACACGTGAGACAAGGTTGGTGTGCTTACCCTGCCACCCCAGCCCCGCTTGTTGTGCGAGCGGCTTTTCGAGCAGCGGCGCGGTATCGACGAACACTTTCACATCGCCGCCAAACCGCGAGACGATGAATTGGGCGAGGTGCTTTAACATTCCCTTCACCAGATCATGGTAATCTCGGTTGCGCGCATATACCGAAATACCACCGATTTCCGGCGCGGCCAGATGCGCCAGAGGATCGACATCTGGCGCGTAACTCACACCAAGGGAGATTGCCGAAACCGCCTCAGGCCACAACGCATCCGGGCTCTCCCGCTGATCGGCGCGCTCAACCATCCAGCCCATTGCGCCGTGGCGGCCCTCGGCAAGATAGTGGCGGAACCGGTCGCGCGTGGCTTCATCCAACGTGGCGCGCGTGAAACCCACGGCGTCGAAACCGAGTGAAAGCGCCTTAGATCGGATGAGTTCAGCCGCGTCCACGATACGGGGCCACGCCCTGATCCGGCACCCATAGGCCTTCCGGCGGTGCACCGGTCTGCCAGAACACGTCAATCGGAATGCCACCGCGCGGATACCAATATGCCCCGATGCGCAGCCACACCGGCTGGGTAATCTCCACAATCCGGCTCGCCACTTCCATCGAGCAGGCTTCATGGAACGAGCCATGATTGCGGAAACTTGCCAGAAAAAGCTTCAGTGACTTGCTCTCAACGATCCACTGATCCGGCACATAGTCGATCACGATATGCGCGAAATCGGGCTGGCCGGTGAGCGGGCAGAGCGAGGTGAACTCCGGCGCTGCGAAGCGGATCAGATAGCGCGCATCCTTGCGCGGATTGGGCACGCGTTCGAGTTTCGCTTCAGCGGGCGAATTGGGCGCGGCCACATATTGGCCGAGCTGCGTCAGGCCGTCATAACTCTCGCTCATCCATCCCCCCTCCTGCCAACCACTGCGCACCTCAGCGCTATGCTCGGCGAGCCGTCCCGCACTGATCGCTCGGCGAATGCCCGCCATCAGATCCTGGTAGTACTGAATATTGTGCCACGTCAGCAGCATCGGCCCGAGGATTTCCTCACAACGGATCAGATGATGCAGATAGGCGCGGCTGTGCCGCGTGCAAAGCGGGCACGAACACGCCGGATCAAGCGGGCGGTCATCAGTGGAGAACCGCGAATTGCGCATGTTGAAAATGCCACGCCGCGAAAACGCGCGTGCGGTGCGACCGGCGCGGGTCGGCATAACGCAGTCGAACATATCCACCCCGCGCGCCACCGATGCGAGCAGATCATCCGGCGTGCCGACACCCATCAGATAGCGCGGCTTGTCAGCGGGCAGCATCGGCGCGGTGTAGTCCAGCGTGGCGAGCATCGCCGCCTGGCCTTCGCCCACCGCCAAGCCGCCAATCGCGTAACCCTCAAAGCCGATATCGCTCAACGCACGCACCGATTGTTCGCGCTGATCGCGAAACACGCTGCCCTGCACAATGCCAAACTGGCCATATCCCGGCCGCGCCACAAACGCATCGCGCGACAGCTTCGCCCAGCGCATAGACAGCTCCATCGACTCCCGCGCCTGCTGTTCCGTCGCCGGAAACGGGGTGCATTCGTCAAACGCCATCGTGATGGTGGCATCCAGCTTGTGCTGAATGTCCGTCGAGATCGCAGGCGTCAGCAGGTGCTTGCTGCCGTCAATATGCGATTGAAACGTCACCCCATTCTTGTCGAGCTTGCGCAAACCGGCCAGCGACATCACCTGAAACCCGCCGGAATCGGTGAGGATCGGGCCAGCCCAATCCATCATTTTGTGCAGGCCGCCAAGGGCTGCCACGCGGTCTGCCCCAGGGCGCAGCATCAGATGGTAAGTGTTGCCGAGGATGAGTTTCGCTCCCGTCGAGCGCACCGAATCCATCATCATCGCCTTGACGGTGCCCGCCGTGCCAACCGGCATGAACACCGGCGTTGGCACATCGCCATGCGCGGTGTGCAGCGTGCCAAGACTCGCCTGGCCGTCTGAGGCGTGATGCGTCCAACTCAGGCTCATGATGCGCGGTCCAACAGCGAGGAATCTCCATAAGAGAAGAAGCGATAGCCGGTGCTGATAGCATGGGCATAGGCCGCGCGCATCCGTGCCTCACCCGCGAAGGCGCAAACCAGCATGAACAAAGTGGATTTGGGCAGATGGAAATTCGTCATCAGCATGTCCGCCGAGTGGAAGCGGTGGCCGGGCAGGATGAAGATGTCGGTCTCGCCCTGGAACGGGTGAATGCCGCGCGCGTCTGACGAACTCTCCAGAAGCCTGAGCACCGTGGTGCCAACCGAGACGATGCGGCCTCCGTTGGCGCGGATGGCGTTGAGGCGGGCTGCGGCTTCGGGAGAGATTTCGCCGCGTTCGGCGTGCATGCGGTGCTCGTGCACATTCTCGGTGCGCATCGGCAGGAACGTGCCAGCGCCAACATGCAGGGTGATCGTCTCACGCAGAATGCCCGCATCCGACAGGCGCGTGAGCAACGCCGGTGTGAAGTGCAGCCCGGCAGTGGGGGCGGCAACGGCACCCTCGTGCTCAGCGAACACGGTCTGATAATCCTGCGAATCCTGTGCTGTGGGGCCTTGCGGGCGTTCGATATAAGGCGGCAGCGCCAGCGCCCCCGCCCGGCGCAGCGCGTCGGCAAACGCATCGCCCTCCAGTGAAAAACGCAGCACCACCTGACCGTCACGCGGCAGGGTGATCACCCGCGCCTGCATCGTCGTATCGCCATCAATGTCGAGCACGTCGCCCGGCTTCAGCTTGCGGGCGTTGCGGGCGAGTGCGGACCAATCGCCATCCGGCAGCGGGCGATCCAACGTGATGCCGATCCGCGCAGCACCGCGATGGGCGGAAAGCTGAGCCGGGATCACCCGTGTGTCGTTGGCCACCAGCACATCGCCAGGGCGCAGCAGATGGGGCAGATCGCGGACGATGTGATCGCTCAACGTCTCGTTGATCCGCAACAGACGCGCAGCCTCGCGCGGGCGCGCTGGGGAATGCGCGATACGTGAATCGGGGAGATCGAAATCGAAATCGGAGGTGTGCAGTGGGGTACTCGCTGGGTTTATAGCCCGTCATTTCT
>CAIZGT010000634.1 GCA_903932545.1 uncultured Rhodospirillales bacterium | reverse complement strand
CGCCATGCATGTAAGCGGAAAATAATAATCGTAATCCGGAAATCTACCAAAACCGTCAAAAATATAGATCACGGATATACTTCAAGTAATACACGATATGTTCTATGTGACTGTTTCGAGCGACGCTCAGCTACACGCCATGACTACTGCCAAAAACCCTAAATCGCGCCAGCTCTTAGGCTGTCATTTGAAATTCTGGATATCAGAAAAAAAAGCTACGAATGAGCCCATAACGGTTGGCGGTAGGCGGGGCCGATCCGGCAAGAAACCCCCTACCCCACCCCTCGGCCTGATAGAGCAGAGCCACGCGCCAGTGGCATGGCTCGCCTTGTCCAGCTCACGCGCCTGTCTACCTCTACCCCAAAATTAGGTGTTCTTTTGTTCTAGGTGTTCCAATGTCATTTTTCTCAATGAATGCAATGAATTGCTTGGAACACCTAGCCGCAAAGGCATGGAACACCTAACCGCTAGGTGTTCCAAAGCTGGCGGGCAGGATCAGCAGAACCCGCAGAATTCCGCCAATCCGTGTCAGCCTCCAAATTGTCCGACGATGCATGATCGCGTGAAAATGGATCAATTTCCGAAAGCTGAGATATGCGGAAAAGACATGCCTGCGCCAGCCCCCACCGCGCGCGGGGTCAGTCGGCCTCATCCGAGGCGAGCAAGTCACCGCCGATTTTGTAGAGCCTGATTTTGCCATGCCCCGGAACATGCAACGGCGCGGCAAGGTTGCCTTTGTGTGCATCGGCCTTAGTTTGTGGGCGGATGATGAACCCACGCTCCGCGAGGTGCTTGGAAGCATCGCGCGGAGGCAGGCCCTTCATGGCCTCGGCAAACCCGCCTGACGTTAGGGTAATACCGCCAGCCCATGAGGCCCCCGTCCAGAGCCTCCCAACGCCGCCACCCAGCCGCTTGCATGGTGCGGAACTTTTGTTGAAGCGGCTGACTATCACTTTCATCAACCTGTGATGCATCGTTGGGCGTGCGCTCTTTCCATTCTACGAACCGGCTCTCGCCATGTTGCAGGATGAAGGCCCGGAGCTGCGTCACGGCTTGCTGATCTTCGCGGGCTCCGGTGGTGCCGCGCTCGGTGAGCCAGGATCGAAAGCAGGCTTGTGCGGCACCCGAAGCCGCCCCCTTCTGCCACTCAGTGATAAGCCATTCCGAGGCCATCTCACCAGCCACAGCGACGATGGCGAAACGCCGCGCCACGCTGCGGACCTGCCCGCCAGCTCCCGGAAATGCCTCTAACCAGGCACACACCAACGCCGCCACGCGGTCCCGGAGCTGGTCGATAAAATCCCCAGGCGACGCACCAAGCCGCGCGGTTAGGGCTTCCAGAAAAGCGGGCAGAGCCGTTCCGTATTGGTGCCGGGTGTTATGCTTCAGCAAATCGGCGAAGTCGCCCGCCGACAGTTCGTTATGGATATCCTCAAACAGCCCCATGCCCGCCCCCGCATCGCCAGACAGATCAACGAGCCGGACTTCCTGCCCGGCCTTAGTGGCGCGGCCAGCTTCAGCGTTGATATCGGCGAGGGAGATTTCGCCGGTGGATAAGAACAGCACCCGCCAGCGAGCTGTAGGACGTGCAAGCCCAGTGCGCCCGGCTCTCGATTTTCCGCTGCCATTGGCTAACATGTATGACAGCTCGCCCGCCTCACGCGGATCAACCTGCGCCATTTCGTCCAAGCCGATGAGGCAATCAGAATGGCCCAAGGCGACGGCTTCCAATGCGTTGCCAGTCGCCCGCCACTGGCGGATTGCGCCACTCGCGCCCTCGCTTGGTGAACCGCCCAACGCAGACACCGCCACGCGCAGAGCAGTGGTTTTGCCGATCCGGGATGATCCGCGATAGTTGAAGCCTCCGCCATCTTCGCCGATCAAGCCAAGCAACGGCGCGGCAAAGGCCATGCTGGCAGCGAATAGCAACCGCGAATTACCATTGCAGAGGCGCGATACGGTCTCACGCCAGCCCGCCAGCGTGCCGCCGGATTGGAAGGGCGAAGGCTCGCCATCCGGCGATTGCAGCACCACACGCCCGCCAACCTGGCCGAACGTGCGCGGCCCCAATACGAACACACGGCGGCCCTCGAATTCGTGCCAGCCGACGCGCGAAACCGACCAAGCGCGCATCGGCGTTGAAGCGATGTTGAGGAACTCGGCAAAGGCTTGGCGCGCTGGCGCGCTACCGTTCAAGCTCAATCCACCATCGGCTAGGCGCTGGCGCAATTCGCCGCATTCGCCAATGAACATTGAGCGGGGAAACACCTCTTCGTGTTTCACCCCATCGCGGTCCCGCCATGCGATCAAAAGCCCCCAACCGGCACCATCGCTCGAACGGGTCTCAGCCAGGATTGTGAAGGGCGCAGCCAGCCACAAGCCGCCCTTGCCGTCATCGTCACCCTTCTTCCAAAGCCCAGTATCGCGGAATGCGAAGCGGTCTCTCAAATACTGAGGCGGCGTGAAGTTAGCGGGTTCTGGTGGCGTTTGTGGCACGCTTGGGGTTGCAGGCTTCGCGGCCTCAATGGCCCGCTTGACGGCGGGCTTGCCCTTGCCGGTGGTCATGCTTCTGCACCCCGTGAAAGCAGATCGTTGAAATCTTTCACCCCGTCTGGCTTCGCGATACGAACCGCCCGGCCTTCAGCCGCAAAGTGATCGATGGCGCGTTGTAGGGCGCGGGCAGCGGCGTGATTGTCTGCGCCGTCATTATCGGCCCCGATGATCACGGTTCGGATCGCTGGCGGCAGCTTGATGGCCCCCATGTTGGACAGTGACACGGCCGACAGCACGCGCATCTCCGGGCAGGCGATGGCGATGGAAAGAGCCGTCTCAATCCCTTCCGCCAGGATCACCGCCTCATCTGCCCGGGCCTTGGCGAGCGGCAACCCCGAGGCACCGCGCCACAGGCGGATTGATCCGCCCGCGTAGCTTCCGAGCGTCATTTTTGCGTCTCGTAAGGGTGCCTTGGTCCACTGCCCGGCCTCGGT
>CAIZGT010000633.1 GCA_903932545.1 uncultured Rhodospirillales bacterium | reverse complement strand
TTCGTCGTTCACGCTAAAGACGATCCTGCGCGGAAATTCTATGCGCATCTGGGGTTTTCGCCCTCTCCAACCGATCCTCTGCACCTATTTCGGCTCACCAAGGACATCCGTCAGTTTTTGACCAGCTGACTCCTCCTGAATGCCTGCCAAGCCAGCCTCGATTTCGGCAATCTGGTCCAGCTTCCCATCCAACTTGTGTTTCGGAGCGTCACCTGGACCCCAAATGGCTTCGAAAAGTGACTCCACAAAATCGGGCAATTCGCTCACTTTATCAACGCGGTAGAACTTTATTTTCCTTCCGGGTGGCCAGAAAATTCTTCTCCAGGGCGGGGAGGGCGCAGTGGTTCATTGCTGATTTTGGCGAGAACTTTGCCGATCCCTGCTCTTGAGAAATCATCGCATTTCCAACCACTGTGCCGAGCGCCGGATGTCAGATCCGACACAGAGGAGCATGAGATGCCGACCGATCAGCAGGACATCATGCGATGTTGCCCCACACCGCTATCGCACTGACCGAACCCGCCATCCTCTTGGAAGACAAGCCATGCTCCAGTCTCACGTGATCGAATTCCACGGTATCTTTGCCGGTGCGGCCATCCGCACCGCACGCAATTTCCGTTTTGTTGCCGTCCATCCCAATGTCGTCGATCTGCATCATCGCGAGTGGGCAACGCTGCCCGAAGTGAGGGCGGCCGTTGCTGTATTGCTGCGCGCAGGACGAAGGGCCACCTGATGCGCTCGAAAATTAACACTATGACATCACGTATAAATTGAATTATACGATTATAATTGACATATACGACGTAACATCGTTGATTTCGCGGCGGTGACGCCTCGCCGCCCAGCATCAGGAGCACGCAGCCATGTCCCTAACCCGCCGTCATGCGCTAGCCGCGATCACCAGCAGCTTGCTCGCAGCACAATTCGACGCTCCGGCGTCGGCGGCTGACGCGTTGACGCTTCTCAACGTCTCCTATGACCCAACGCGCGAGCTTTATCGCGACATCAATCGCGCCTTCGCCGCGGCATGGAAGACGAAGACTGGCGGAACTGTGACAATCAACCAGTCCCACGGCGGCTCCGGCGCGCAGGCTCGCGCGGTGCTCGACGGATTGCAGGCCGATGTCGTCACGCTCGCCCTTGCCGCCGACATCGATGCTCTCGCCAAGCGCGGGCTGCTCGCCGCCGATTGGCAGAGCAAACTGCCGAACAATTCATCGCCCACCACCAGCACGATTGTGTTCCTCGTCCGCAAGGGCAATCCGAAGGCGATCAAGGACTGGGGCGACTTGCTCAAGCCGGGCGTGCAGGTGATCACGCCCAACCCAAAAACCTCGGGCGGCGCGCGCTGGAACGTGCTGGCGGGTGTGACATGGGCGCGCAAGCAGCCCGGCTACACCGAGACATCGGAGGCAGATTTCCTCAAAAAGCTCTTCAAGCAGGTGCCGGTGCTCGACTCCGGCGCACGCGGTGCCACCGTCAGCTTCGCGCAACGCGAACTCGGCGACGTGCTGATCGCCTGGGAGAACGAGGCTTGGTTGGCGAAAGACGAATTCGGCGCGGATGCATTCGAGATCGTGGTCCCATCGGTCTCCATCCTGGCCGAACCGCCGGTGGCGGTGGTCGAAGCCAATGTGGAAAAGCACGGCACCCGCGTTGTGGCGCAGGCCTATCTCGACTTCCTCTACACCAAGCAAGCGCAGGAGATCGCCGCGAAGCGCTATTTCCGCCCTCGCGACGCGGAGATTCTGGCAAAGAACCGCGACCGATTCCCCGACCTGCCGCTTTCCACCATTGTCGATTTCGGCGGCTGGCCGGCGGCGCAGGCGAAGTATTTCGCCGATGGTGGGCTGTTCGATCAGGTCTATGTGCCGAGCAAGTAAATGGCCCGCACCCGTCGCGTTCTGCCCGGATTCCAGCTGTCGCTGTCGATCACCCTGCTTTGGGTGAGTCTGATCGTGCTGGTGCCGATGACAGCCTTGTTCCTACGCCCCTGGGAACTCGGCGCAGCTGGCGTGTGGGCGTCGATCACCGAGCCGCGCGTGCTGGCGGCCCTTAAGCTGAGCTTCGGCGCGGCGGCGGTGGCGGCGGTGGTCAATGTGCCGCTCGGGCTGCTGACCGCCTGGGTGTTCGTCCGGCTGCGCTTTCCCGGCCGCGATCTCGCCGACAGCCTGATCGACATGCCGCTCGCCTTGCCGACGGCCGTCGCCGGCATTGCGCTGACCGGGTTATTCGCGCCGAAGGGTTGGCTGGGCGCGCTGCTCGCCCCGCTCGGCATCAAGGTGGCCTATACGCCGCTCGGCATTCTGGTGGCGTTGGTCTTCGTCGGCTTTCCCTTCGTGGTGCGCACCTTGCAGCCGGTGATCCATGATCTGCCGCTCGACGCCGAGGAAGCCGCCGCCACGCTGGGGGCGACACGCTGGCAGACCCTGCGCCGCGTCGTGCTGCCAGCTCTGCTGCCCGCTCTGCTCGCCGGTTTCGGCGCGGCCTTGGCGCGTGGCGTGGGCGAATACGGCTCGGTGATTTTCATCGCCGGAAACATGCCTATGATTTCAGAAATCGCGCCGTTGCTGATCGTGGTTCGCCTCGAACAGCTGGACTACGCCGGAGCGGCGGCCATCGGATTGGTCATGCTGCTAGCCTCGTTCGGCATTCTGCTGCTGCTCAACCTGCTGCAACGCCGCATCGGACGCTTCGCATGAACCACCGGGCCACCGAAGAAGCGCGTTGGGTGCGGCTGACATTGATCGGCACGACGTTGCTGTTGTTCTTCTGCTTCCTGCTGCTGCCGCTGCTTGTGGTGTTTGGGCAAGCGTTCTCGCGCGGCGTCGATGCCGCTTGGGAATCGCTACAGGACCCGGACGCGCTGGACGCCATCCGCCTGACGCTGATTGTCGCGGCGATTTCGGTGCCGATCAACTCGATCTGCGGCGTGGCGGCTGCGTGGTGCATCGCCCGCTTCCGCTTCCCCGGTCGCGATCTGCTGGTGACGTTCATCGAGCTGCCTTTCTCGGTCTCGCCGGTGATATCCGGTCTGGTCTGGGTGCTGCTGTTTGGTGCGAATGGCTGGTTGGGGCCGTTTCTGGATCGCCATGGCGTACGGATCATCTTCGCGCTGCCTGGCCTGGTGCTGGCGACGATGTTCGTCACGCTGCCCTTTGTCGCCCGCAATCTGCTGCCACTGATGCGCAGCCAGGGCGTGAGCGAGGAAGAGGCGGCGCTGACGCTCGGCGCCACCGGCTGGCAGACCTTCCGGCTGGTCACGCTGCCAAAAATCCGCTGGGGCCTGCTCTATGGCGTTCTGCTGTGCAACGCGCGGGCGATGGGCGAATTCGGTGCGGCGGCGGTGGTCTCCGGCCATGTGCGCGGCCAGACCCTGACGATGCCGCTGCAGGTCGAGGCGATGTTCAACGACTACGACTGGGTGGGCGCATTTACGATGGCCGGTCTGCTGGCGCTGCTCGCGCTGGTGACGCTGGCGGTGAAGTTGACGCTCGAATGGCGGATGGGTTTGCTCGGAGAGGCGCTGTTGTGATGTTGGAACTTGCCGATCTTAAGAAGAACTTCCCTGGCGTTCCTGCGCTCGACGGCGTGTCGCTGTCAGTGCCCAAGGGCGAATTCCTGGCCCTTCTCGGCCCCTCCGGCTCGGGCAAGACCACGCTGCTGCGCGCCATCGCTGGGCTCGAATTCTGCGATGCCGGGCGCATCGAAATCGGCGGCGACGATATGGCGAGCGTGCCGGCGCAGAAGCGCAATATCGGCTTCGTCTTTCAGAGTTACGCGCTGTTTCGGCACTTGAGCGTGGCCGACAATATCGCCTTTGGCCTGAAGATTCGCCCGCGCGGCCTTCGCCCGACCAGCTCGGCGATCAAGCTCAAGGTGGAAGAACTGCTCGATCTGATGGGCCTCGCCGGCTTTGGCGGGCGCTTTCCCGATCAGCTCTCCGGCGGTCAGCGCCAGCGCGTCGC
>CAIZGT010000632.1 GCA_903932545.1 uncultured Rhodospirillales bacterium | reverse complement strand
TGCATTTCTCGCCCTCAGCCTATGCGTTGGTGTTCAGTGCATGTGCATTGTGCTTCGTGGTGTTTTCCCAGTTGAACCCCAGCCTGCTGATGCGCTTCGGCCAAGACTGGTTGATGCGCACCACGATGCGGGTGTTTTTGGGAGGCGCCATGCTGATGGCGCTGGTGGGCTTCGCAGCACCGTATCTGCCAGGCGGCACGCGATGGTGGATGGTGATGCTGCCAGCAATGGTGATGATGAGCAGCCAGGGGCTGAATTTGCCGAACTCCACCGTAGCGGGCCTGCAACGCCACGCCAGCCGTGCGGGCAGTGCATCGGCGCTCATGGGCATGATCGGCTTCTGCCTCGCAGCGGTCAGCGGCCTCGCGGTTGGGCAGTTCAGTGACGGCAGCGCGCGGGCCATTGGCACCTTGGCAGTGATCGGCGCACTGGGTGCCAATCTCGCCGACTATTTCCGCAGGCGGGATTTCCGACGCTAGGCATTGCATATTGTGCACTGCAACATGAGATAGTGCAGAACCGCGATTGGCGCTAAGCTTTTGCCCAGCGGATTGAAGTGAGTGATTTCTATGGGCCTTAAAACCATCAGCTTGCGCCGCCAGGGCGTGAAATTCCGCCGTTTGATAAATCAGGCTCGTGATGCTTGGTCAGATTTTTCGACGAGTGCCTTTAGCCTGCCAGTGACCGACATGCTCGCCCCTGCGACCGCACCGATTGCGCCGGTGGCGCGGGAATTCAGCCCCAATCCGGGCGGATTGACGTTGCACAGCTATGTGCCGCCGCATCTGCCCAGCGGGGCGGCGTTGGTGGTGCTGCTGCATGGCTGCGGCCAAGAGGCGGAAGAGTTCGCCACGCAAACCGGCTGGCGCGCGCTGGCGATGAAGCACCGTTTCGCCCTGCTGATGCCGGGCCAAGTTGAGGCGAATAACCGTCAACGCTGCTTCAACTGGTTCCGTGCCGACGATATGAAGCGCGATCATGGCGAATCCGGCTCGATCACCGCGATGGTGGCGGCGGTGCTGAAAACCACGCATGCCGACCGCCGACGGGTGTTCATCACCGGCCTTTCTGCCGGGGGCGCGATGACGGCCAACCTGCTTGCCGCTTGCCCGGATATCTTCGCCGGTGGTGCGGTGGTGGCGGGGCTGCCCGCTGGTGCGGCGCGCAATATGGTGGGTGCGATGACGCGCATGTCCGGCCATGGAGGCGAGCACAGCGCAGCAGAATTGGCCGCGATGGCGTATGCGATGGCCCCGGTTGGCTATAGCGGGCCGTGGCCAAAACTGTCGATCTGGCATGGCCAGAATGACAAGGTGGTGGCGCCCTCCAACGGTGCGGAAGTGGCGCTGCAATTTGCGGCGCTACAAGGGCTCAGCCAATCCGTCACAACGCCGATCGGCAGCGATGGCAGCCAGTTGACGGCGTGGGGCAACAACGTGGAACTGCGCAGCATTGCCGGGGGCGAGCATGTTTATCCCACGCAAGCGGCGGCGGAGATTGCACGGTTTTGGGGGATTATCCCCTAATACCCGCGCGCCACGTCGAACAAATTCGGCACCGCATCGCCCGCCTGATACGCCGCCAAATTCGCCAGGAACAGCCGCACGCAATCCTCGGAGTAGCTCGCCGGATCATCGGCTGAGACATGCGGGGTGATGACGAGATTGCGCGTGGTCCAGAGCCGGTGCCCCTCCGGTATCGGTTCGGGCACGAACACATCCAGCACCGCACCACCGAGATCGCCGGCATCCAGCGCGTCACACAGCGCGTCTTGATCGATCACCGCGCCACGCCCGACATTGATCACGCCCGCGCCTTTCGGCAGCTTCGCGATGCGCGCGCGGGTGAGCAGGCCACGCGTTTGGTCGGTGAGCGGCGTTGCGATGAGGAGGAAATCGGCCTCTTGCAGCACCGAGTCGAGATCGGAGACCGCCACGATACGGTCGAAATCCGGGTGTGGCGTGGCGGTGGTGCGCACGCCGGTGCAGTGCACACCGAACACACGGGCGGTGCGCGCGCCGGCTGATCCGAGATCGCCGACGCCGATCACGACCAGCCTGCGCCCGGCCAGGACGGAGGCGTAGCGCTTGTCCCACCGCTGCTCGCGCTGGGCGGCGGCGAGGGCGGGCATGTGGCTGTTGAGCATCAGCAGCGCCATGGCCACGTATTCACCGCAGCGCGCGCCGTGTGCGCCGGAATTGTTGAGCAGCTTGCAGCCCTCGGGCAGCCAGTCGAACGGCCCCAACCCCTCCAGCCCGGCGGAGGTGACGAAGATTAGCTTCAGGCCGGCTGGCACGTTATGCCGCGCCTTTTTCAGCGCGGCTTGCGAGGTGACGAGAATATCCGCGTTGGCCACCATGGCCGCGAATTCCGCATCACGATCACTGAATGTCGCCTCGGGTGCGCCAAGTGCCACCCAGGCTTCCTGGGTGACATCGAAAACCGGATCACCTTCGGTGTTTTGGACGTGAATGCGCATGAGAGTTACACCGCCAAATGAGAGAGCAGCACGGCCGCGGCCTGTGCCACGTTGAGGCTTTGCAGCTTACCGGAACCAACGATGCGGACTTTGCGGCGGCATACGGCCAGCACATCTGGTGCCACGCCGGTTTCCTCGTTGCCGAGCACCAGCGCCACCGGGCGATCATGCGGCAGTTCGGTCATGCTCTGGGTGTCTGGCCCCAGAGCGGTGGCGACGGTGCGATAGTGTTTGCGCATCGCCTCGATGGCGGCGGGCAGCGCGCGGGTGCGGTAGATATCCATCATCTCCAACCCGCCCTCAGCCACACGATAGGCGGCGTCGGACAGCATGGCATGGCCCGGCCCCTCGCCGATCAGCATCGCCTTGACGCCGAAGAACGCCGCGGAGCGGGCAATCGCGCCCAGATTATGCGGGTTGCCGATGCCGTCGAGGATGAGCAGGAATTGGTGTTTGGGGATCGCGTTGACATCCAGGATCGGCACATAGCGCGACTTCGCCACCGCCGCGATGCCGCCGTGATGGGTGGTGTGGGCGGCGAGTTCCAGCTCGGCGGGGGCGAGCATGCGGTAGGGTTTGTGATCCGCTGCCATGCGCGCGCACATTCCACCGACATCGGCTTTCAGCGCCTCGGTGTAGAACAGCCGCTCCACGTC
>CAIZGT010000631.1 GCA_903932545.1 uncultured Rhodospirillales bacterium | reverse complement strand
GGTGACAACAAGGAAGCGGGTGCCGGTGTCTTGCACCATGTCTTCAAGCAAGGTGCAGAACCGCTCGACATTGGCGTCATCGAGCGGGGCGTCCACCTCATCGAGCACGCAGATTGGTGCGGGGTTGCAGCGGAAGACGGCGAAGATCAGCGACAGTGCCGTCAACGCCTGCTCGCCACCGGAGAGCAGCGACAACGCCGCAAGCTTCTTGCCCGGAGGTTGGGCGTAAATTTCCAATCCGGCGGTGAGCGGATCATCGCTGCCCACCAACGCCAGATGCGCCCGACCGCCACCGAACATGCGGGCGAACAGCGCCTGGAATTGGGTATCGACTTGCGCGAATACGGCGGTGAGGCGTTCGCGGCCTTCGCGGTTGAGGTGGCCGATGGAGCCGCGCAGCTTGGCGATGGCGGTGGCAATCTCCTCGCGCTCGCGGGTGATGGTGGCGATTTGTTCTTCCAGCGCGTTGGCCTCGATCTCGGCGCGCAGATTGACCGGCCCCATCTCCTCACGCTCTTTCAGCAGGCGCTCGTGGCGGCGGCGGAAACGGTCTTCGGCGTCTGGACCGAGATCGGCGGGCGGTGGCGGGAGGTCATGCGCCGAGCCGAGACGTTCGAGGATGCGCTCGGCGACCACGCCCCAGGCGGCGTTGGCCTGATGCACCGCCCACTCGGCCCGCACCGACGCCTCACGCGCGGTGGAGAGAGATTGTTCGGCGGCGCGCGCTGTGCGGTCCGCGTCGCGGAAAGCGGCTTCGGCAGAGGACATCAGCGCGGCGGCGGCGGCATGCAGCGCCTCGGCCTCGGCCAGGGTCTGCCCGGCTGCGATGCGCTGGGCTTCCAGGTGCAGCGGCGCCTCACGCAACGCGGTGATTTCAGCTTCGGACTGGGCGCGGCGGGCGTGCAGATCGGTGCGGCGGAACCCGGCATCACGCAGGCGCGCGGCCACGATTTCGCGCTCCGGGCCGATGCTGGCGAGGCGCGCTGTGCGTGCAGCCGCGTCGCGCAGCAATGCGTCACGGTTGGCGGCGGCGTCGCGTTCGGCAGTGCGGGCGGCGGCGAGCAATGTGCGGGCGGTGGCCAACGCAGCGCGCGCGGCCTCGGGATCGCCAAGGGTTGCGGCTTCAGTTTCAGCATTGGCCAACGCAATGCCAGCCTCGGCAAGCTCAGCGCCGAGGCGGGATTGCTGCGCGGCCAGCCCAGCTTCGCTTGCGGCGGCGGCAGCGGATTGCGCGTCCATTTGCGTCGCTGTTGCGCGCGCCCGGCTCGCTTCAGACTGCGCAGCACTGCGCGTCTCGCGGGCAACACGCTCAGCCTCGGCGGCCGCATATTCTCGCGATTGGGCTTGGATGGCAGCCTCTGCTTCCATATCATCCGCCTGCGCACGCGCTACAACTTCAGCAGCTTCGGCGGCTGCAGTGGCGGCGCGGCCCTCGGTTTCGGCTGAGGCTCGGGCGGTGGACTCATCCAGATCGGCCTGCGCGATGGCGGATTTGGCGATTAATTCTGCGTCGCTGATGGCGGCGGCGGCGCGTTGCTGCGC
>CAIZGT010000630.1 GCA_903932545.1 uncultured Rhodospirillales bacterium | reverse complement strand
GGTGTATCAAACCGAATTCAAAGGCCTGGACGAGCCGCCCGCTGTCCGCTCAGACGAGCCCGGCACGCCCTTCACCCTCACGGCCAACCGGATTGGCGGCCTGACCTCCGGCTCTCCGGTGCTTTACCGCGACATCACGGTGGGAGAAGTGTTGGGCTGGGAGCTGAACCAGGACGGGCAGAGCTTCATCGTGCAGATTTTTGTGCGCCAGCCCTATGACAGCTTCGTGCACGATGCGACGCATTTCTGGAACGCGTCGGGCGTGGCGGTGGAGCTGGGGGCAGATGGCGTGCAGCTGCATGTGGAAAGCCTGCAAGCCGTGCTCTCCGGTGCGGTGGCGTTTGACACGGATAGCGAATGGCGCGGCACCGCCAAAAGTGCGCAGGGTGCGCGATTCCATCTCTACGGCAACGAGGCCAAAGCCAACGAGGCTGGATTCACCCATCGCATGCCGTTCATGACCCGCTTCACCGGCTCGGTGCGCGGCCTCGCGGTGGGCGCGCCGGTGGAAGTTTATGGCATCCGGGTGGGCACCGTGACCGGGGTCAAGCTGGTGTTCGATCAGACCGGCGCGAAAACTTATGTGGAGGTGCGCTACGAAATCCAACCCGAGCGCATTCTCGCATTGCAAGATCTCGACCCGCGCCCACCATTGCAAGTGGCGGGCGATCTAGTGCGGCATGGGCTGCGCGCGCAGTTGCATACGGCCAGCTATGTGACCGGGCAATTGTTTGTGGGCCTCGATTTCATGCCCAACGCGCCCACGCTGGAAGCGGCGCAGGACACTGACGGCACCATCATCATCCCGGGCATCGCAGGCGGGCTGGACAGTCTGGCGGCGACGATGGCGGCGCTGTCCTCGCAGGTGGCGCAAATTCCGTTCGCCAAGATTGGCATCGAGTTGGAGACAACCTTGCAAGGGCTGAGCGCGGTGGTGAACGGCCCAGAACTGCGCCAAAGCCTGACCTCGCTGGCCGCCACGCTGAAAGAGACGCAAACGCTGGTGCAGCATCTTGATACCAGCGCCACACCGGCGCTCAAGCGACTGCCGGAGATTGCCGAGAGCCTGCAATCTACCATCGCCCGCACCGCCGCCTTGGTGCAATCCGCCGAGACCGGCTACGGCGCGGAATCGCAAACAAGGCGTGATCTCGATCGGCTGATCCTGCAGATCAGCGACACCGCCCGCTCCGTCCGGCTGCTGGCGGATTTCCTCACCCAGCATCCCGAGGGGCTGATCCAGGGACGCAGCGCGAAGGCTTCCGAGAAATGACGCATGCCTGGAAGCTCCTGCTGGTGGCCCTGCTAGCAGGGTGCGCCCTTTCGCCAACCCCGATGCTGTTCACGCTCGCCCCGGTCAGCGGTGCGGCGGTGGCAACACACGCCATTAGCATCGAGCTGCACCGGATTGGTTTGGCGGGCTATCTGGACCGCCCCGAACTGGTGCGCGGCACGCGGGATTATCATCTGGTGCTGGATGAAACCGCGCACTGGGCCGAGCCGCTCGGCACTATGCTGGATCGGGTGCTGAGTGAGGATTTGGTGCAGCGCTTGCCGCAATCATCGGTATTCCGCGAATCTGGTGCCATTTCCACCAGGCCCGATCTGGTGCTGGAAATCGATATTCAGCGCATCGACCGCGATGGTGATGGGCCGTTGGTGCTGCTGGCACAGATTGCGACCCGGCCGAGCAATGGCATCGCGCGGGTGAGCACAGTGCGGCTGCAACAGGACCTGATCAGCAGTGATGCCACGTCTCAAGCGGCGGCGATGAGTGCGGCGCTGGGCGGATTGGCGGATCGGATTGCGGCGCAGATTACCGGCCACCTCTGATAAAGCGCCGAACGCCCCCCATGTGTCGTGAAACCTGACCTGTCGGAGCCACAATGCGCAAATACGCTTGGCTGAAAACCGCGTTCCTGATCTTAATGGCCTTGGTGATCGCGCGCCCTGCGTTGGCGCAGAACACACCGCAGCGGATTCGTGGCAGCGTGGTGTCGTTGGTGGGAGACGCCCTCACCGTCGCAACCCGCGAGGGGCTGCAGGTCAGCCTCACGCTGCCCGCCGGGTTTAACCCCACCGCGCTGAAGCGGCTTGCGATGTCGGACATCAAGCCGAATGATTTCATTGCCACAGTTGCAGCGCCTGACAAAGACGGGGTTTTGCAGGCGGTGTATGTTGCGATCTTCCCCGAGGCACTGCGGGGCACTGGCGAGGGGCATTATGATTGGGATCTCGCCCCCGGCACCAGTATGACCAACGCCACTGTGCAATCCGTCCTTGCTGCGCGCAATGGACGGGTGTTGTCGCTGGCCTATAAGGGCACGCCGATTGACATCGCGGTACCGGAAGCGGCCCCGATCATTCAGAATATTCCCGCCAGCCGTGATGATCTCAAACCGGGTGCCAAGGTGTTCGTGGTGGCCGACAAAGCGGCTGATGGTAGCCTGACTTTGCGAAGGATCACCGTCGGTAAAGACGGCGTCGACCCACCGCAATAGTGAGTTGAACGATGCGATTGCGACTGGGCCTGCCAGCAGCCGCGCTTCTGATGCTGACCGGTCAAATCGGTTTGGCTGCAAGCCTTGACGACGCCACCGGGCGGCACGTGGCCGTTCCCGACCACATCACCCGCGTGCTGCCCGCTGGGGAGCCAGCCACTGCGCTGATGGTGGTGCTGGCACCTGATTTGATGATCGGCTGGTCACATCACCCCAGCGCCGAACGCTTGGCGGGCCTGCCGTCTGGCTTGGCTGCCTTGCCCGATCTGCCGCATATTGACAACACCGCAGCCGTGAAGGCGTTGAAGCCGGATCTGATCCTCGACTATGGCGATGTGGATCCGCACTATACCCACGCAATCATTGCCGCACAGGCTGCAACCGGCGTCGCTTCGGTTTTGATCTCCGGCAGCGTCAACGATACGCCGCGCGTGTTGCGCAGCCTCGGTGCCGTTCTGCACCGGGAAGCGCGGGCCGAGATGCTGGCAAAACTGGCGGAGACAATGCTGCCGGTTTCGCCGCTGGGCGGCGGCCGCACTGCCGTGGCGCTGTTTGGACCGGACGCAGCACAGGCGCTGGTGGCGGGCGGCAACGACAGCGAAATGCTCGACATTCTCGGCTTCCGTCTGTTGGCCCCCGACGGGAAAGGTGCCACGTTCCGAGCCGTCACGCTGGCGCAGGTGGCAGCGCTTGATCCCGATGTGATCTTCCTGCTCGACCCAAATGGGCGCGCCGTTGTGCAAGCCAGCCCCCAATGGCACGGCCTGCGGGCGGTGCGTGAGGGCAGAGCCTGGGCGGTGCCCTCGTCGCCGTTTGGCTGGCTCGACGGCCCGGCTTCGGTCAATCGCCTGTTCGGACTGGCCTGGCTGGCGAATGCGGGATTGCCCGCGCCGCACTTCACGCCGATGGCCACCACCCTGAGCCAGGTTTTGTATGGCCTCGACCCGAGCGCGCCGCAGAGCGCTGCCCTCAATGACATGATCAATAACCCGTTGCGGTAATGCCACGATAAGCTCGATAAAATGCAAATTGCTGCAATGTCATATCGTTCCGGTTGATGTTCAATCTCCATCGGCGTTCTATGACTTTGCGGGAGCTGTTGCGTTTGCCATGGTGGGTGGAAGCGCAACCGTTTTGATGCGTTCATGGGGATTGTCGCTGATGCGTTGCCTGTTCCTCGCTGTGTTGATGGTTTGGCGATTGATGGGCGGTGCCGGTGCCGCTGAGCTGCTGGTATTCGCGCCAACCTCTTTGTCTGAGGCACTGCGCGAGATCGAGACGGTTTGGGAGAAGCAGACGGGCGAAAAGGCTCTGTTTAATTTCGGCAATTCTCCGATGAACGCCAAGCAGATCGCCCAAGGAGCTCCGGGTGATATTTTTATTTCGGCTGATCAGAACTGGATGGATTGGCTGCAGCAACATGGCCAGCTTGAACCGGCCACGCGGCACAATTTGGTGACCACCGAATTGGTGATGATCATGCCCAACGATCGGGCGCACAAAATCGACATTTCGCGCAGCCTCGATATTCCCGCCCTGCTCGGGCCGAGTGGTCGGATGGCGATTGGCAATCCGACGAGTTTGCCGGCCGGGGTTTATGCCAAACGGGCCTTGGTCAATCTCGGCCTGTGGGAGGCGGCGCTCCCCCGCGTGGTGCAGACGGATACGTTGCGCGCTGTGTTGTTGATGGTGGATCGCGGTGAGGTTCCACTCGGCATCGTGTTCGCCACCGAGGCGAGTTTGAGCCCAAATGTGCAGATTGTGGGCGTGTTTCCGCCAGATGCCTCGCCACCGGTGGTGTATCCGATTGCCATCACAAAAGCGGTGGACACGCCCTTGGCGCAGCAATTCATGGACTTCCTGTCCGGGCCAGCGGCGCAGACGATCTTTCTCCGGCGTGGGTTCAAAATTGCGGCAACGCCTTAGGCGGGGCCTTCACTGTTGAAGGATGTGGCCTGCATCTGCGGCGCTTGCACTCTGGCGCGCAGATGCCCATCCTGATCACAGAATTTTTGGTCTATACAGCCCGCGCTCAGCGCGTCGGCGGAGTTTCATGATGGACGGCAGCGCCGAATCCCGAAAGATTATCCTTCATGCTCCGGAGGATTTCGCCCCGATGCGCGCGGCAGGTAAGCTTGCAGCCGAGACACTGGACATGATCGCCGCCCATGTTCGCCCCGGTATCAGCACGCAGCGGCTGGACACGATCTGCCATGAGTTCATTCATGATCATGGCGCGATTGCCGCACCGCTGAACTATCGCGGCTATCCGAAATCCACTTGCATCTCGATCAACCACGTTGTCTGCCACGGCATCCCCGGTGAGCGCGTGCTGCAAGACGGCGACATCCTCAACATCGATGTGACGGTGATCCTTGATGGCTGGCACGGCGACACCAGCCGGATGTATTGCGCTGGCCAGCCCTCCACCAAGGCGCGCAACCTGATTGAGGTAACCCACGAGTCGCTGATGCGCGGCCTTGCGGTGGCGCGTCCGGGGGCGACGTTTGGGGATATCGGGTTCGCCATCCAAAGCTATGTTGAACAGCACCGCTTCAGTGTGGTGCGGGATTTCTGTGGCCACGGCATTGGCCGCACCTTCCACGCCCCGCCCAACGTGCTGCATTACGGCCGCCCAAAAGAGGGCGCGGTGCTCAAGCCCGGCATGTTCTTCACGGTTGAGCCGATGGTCAATGCCGGTCGGGCGGATGTGAAAGTGCTGGATGACGGCTGGACCGCGGTGACGCGTGACCGCAGCCTGTCGGCGCAGTTTGAGCATATGGTGGGTGTGACGGAGACCGGGATCGAGATTTTCACCCTCTCACCTGCTGGCCAGTTCAAACCCGATTATCCGGTGTAACCCATTGGCCCTGCTCTACACCACGCAGTTCCCACTGCGCTTCTGCGACACGGACGCGCTCGGCCATATCAACAATGCCACCTACTCGGTGCTGTATGAGGCCGGGCGGACGGACATGCTGGCTGAGCTTGGCCTGCTCGACAAAGCGGGCGGGTTCTCGCCGGTGATTGCGCGCATCGAGATTGATTTTCTACGCGAGATGAACTGGCCGGGTGTCGTGACGGTGCAAACCGCTGTTCACCGCGTCGGCAACAAATCCTTCCATCTCCGCCAGCGCGCGATGCTAGGCGGGGAATTGGCCTCGCGCGCCGCCTCGGTGATGGCGGTGATCGACATCAACACCCGCCGCGCCGTGGTGCTGCACGATGCATGGCGCGCGGCGATGCTACCCTATGTGGATGAGGCATTCGGCTAAATCCGCCAAACCCGTCATTGCAAGCCCAGCGCAGCAATGATGGATGGCTATCATCGCTGTGACGCATCCTTGCCGATGTTCTGCGGCCGATCCGCTTAACTAGCCCAATGCCTCGCCCTAATCGCTCCGGCCTCGCCGAAGACCCCAGCCTGTTCGACCCACCGATCACCGCCCCGCTCAGCGCCGAGGGCCATCGTGCCCGGCTGCGCGCCCGCCTGCTCACCGCCGGAGCAGACGCGCTGGCGGATCATGAGTTGCTCGAACTTGTTCTGTTCATCGCCCTGCCAAGGCGTGACACCAAGCCGATTGCGCGCGCCTTGCTCACCCGCTTCGGCAGTTTCGCCGCCAGCGTCGCTGCCCCGCCGCGGGAACTCAGCGCCGTTGAGGGGCTGGGGGAGGCCGGGATTGCCGCGCTCAAAACCATCCAAGCTGCATCTCTGCGCCTCGCCCGCGCCGAGGTGATCAACCGCCCGGTGCTCGCACATTGGGACGCGCTGATGGCCTATCTCAACGCCATGCTGGCCCGCGAGCGGGTGGAGCAATTCCGCCTGTTGTTTCTCGACGCCCGCAACCGCCTCCTGGCGGACGAGGCGCAAAGCCGGGGCACGGTGGACCACACGCCGGTCTATCCGCGTGAAGTGGTGAAGCGCGCGTTGGAGTTGCACGCCACCGCGCTGATTCTGGTCCACAATCACCCAAGTGGTGACCCGCAGCCCTCGCGCGCCGATATCGACATGACGCGCGAAATCAAAACTGCCGCCGAAGGACTGGGAATTACGCTGCATGACCATGTGATCATCGGCAACGGTCGCTGGTTCAGCTTGCGGCGCGAGGGGCTGCTTTAGCTCACCAAGCGATTGCAAAACTCGTCAACGCGCTGATAGCCGCGATCAGCCCCACCGCCTTGCGCGCCGTGAACCGCTCGCGCAGCACCGCGAAGCCGAGCACGGCGGTGACGGCAAAGCCCATCTGCGCAATCGGCACAATCACACTCGCCTCACCCCGGCTGAGACCTTCGGCAAGCAGGATGAAGGCGGCGAGCAGCACCACCGAGGCGGTGAAGCCGTAGCGGAACGCCACAGCGGGCGGGCGAATGCCGCGATCAACAATGGCGACAAACACCGTGCTGAGCGGGCAAACCACAAAGGCCTGCGCCACCACCATCGACACCGGATTGGCCCCTGCATGCAGGCCCACTTTGATCAGCAGATTGCCAACACCCACCGACATGGTGGCAATCACCACGCGGATGAGATTGGGTGTGAAGATCTTCACCCGTGGGGCGTTCGCTGCAATCGGAGCCGCCAGCAGCAGCCAAATTGCCAGCAACGCCAGCCCGATCCCGGCAATCTTCGCCCGCGTCAGTGCCTCGCCCAGAATGAGGATGGCGAGCAGCGCGGTGAGCACGAAACTCAGCCGGAAAATCGGCGCGTTCACGCTGATCGAGCCGGTGCGCAGGCTGTGCGCGAAATTGTAGAAGCCGAACCACATAAAGAACCCGGCTGCCGCCCCCCACCACGTGCCCGGCCCCAAATGCAGCAGGCCGGTGGCAAGTCCGAACAGAATAGCCAGGGGGGTAAAGCCCCAGGATTGCACCATCAGCAAATGCTGCGGCTTTACTCCCGCCGCCGAGCCGCGCTTATAAACCACGTCCCCAATGCCGAAAAACAACAGCGCGCCGAGAGCCTCGGCAATCCCGTCTGGTAGGCTCATTCTGCGGCACTGCGCAACGCAGCCCCCGCCGCGAGTGGACACAACGGAATACACGCCGCCAGCAAAGCCGCGAGGAACAGCAGTGGGGCGGCACTCGCCTGCGCGCCCGCCGCCGCATCGGCCGCCGCCACGCCGAAAATCAACACCGGGGCGGCGAGGGGCAGCACCAACAGCGGCAACAGCACCCCGCCGCGTCGCGCACCCAGCACCAGGGCCGCGCCGGTCGCGCCGAACAGCGAGAGCAGCGCCGTTCCTGGCAGCAAGCCTGCGAGCAGCACCGGCAGCAATTCCGGATCAAGGTTGAGCATCATCGCCACCGGAATCGCCACCAGCAGCAGCGGCAGGCCGGTCACCAGCCAATGCGACAGCGCCTTGGCCAGCGCCACCAAGGCGGCGGGCAGGCCGCTCAGCAGCAGCAAATCGAGCGTGCCGTCCTCGTAATCCGCGCCGAACAGCCGATCCAGCGGCAACAAAGCGGCGAGCAGGGCGCAGACCCAAATGATCCCCGGTGCCAGCCGCGCCAACGTTTCGGGGGCCGGGCCGATGGCCAGCGGGAACAGCGCAGAGGTGATGACGAAGAACAGCAACGAGGCCAGCGTGTCTGCGCCATGCCGCAACGACAGGCGCAGATCGCGCGCCACGATAGACCAGAAAATGTTCATGCCAGCCGCAACTCCACAGCATCCGGCAACGGCAGTGGCAGATGCGTGGCCGCCAACACAATCCCACCAGTTGCACGATGCGTGGCCAACATATCCCCAAATCGCGCCACTGAGGCGACATCGAGGCCGAGCGTTGGCTCATCCAACAGCCAAATCGGCGCGACGCTGCAGGCGAGGCGAGCCAGCGCAAGGCGACGCTTTTGCCCGGCCGAGAAGAACCGCGCTGGCTGATCCGCCAAATGGCTCAGCGCCATCGCGGCCAGCCCGACATCGGCCCCGTCACCGAGATTTTCTCGCGCCGTAAGCGCGGGCTTCACCGCATCAAGATGGCCGACATAACAAACCCGCGCGCCATGCGAAGCGCGATCCGCCAGCGCGTTCTGCCCGTCCCAATTCACCACGCCCTCGGCAATTCGCCCAAGCCCGGCAAGAATGCGCAACAAGGTGGACTTGCCCGAACCGTTTGGCCCCACCAGCAACACTGCCCCGCTTTTTGGGACTGCGAACGAGAGCGGACCGAAAATTTGTTGCTCACCGCGAATTGCCGCGATTTTGTGCACTTCCAGCACGGGGAATCCTTCCAAAATCCTGTCAAGCCCGATGGACGTACGGCCCGTGCGCGTGGTTAAAGCACAAGCCGTTTCCCCCCACCGGCCCGCCTGCGCGGACGAAACCCGCCGACCAGTAGATCGGCCTCGGATCGCCTGCGTCTGCAGGTCTTTTCGCGAGGCAGATATCCCATGAAATCAGTCGGTCAGGACAGCCTGAAAACCCGCCGTACATTGACGGTTGATGGTAAAAATTACGATTACTTCTCGATCCCGGCTTCGACGGAGGCGTTGGGGGACGCTAGCCGCCTGCCCGTGTCGCTGAAAGTGTTGCTTGAAAACGTGCTGCGCTTCGAGGACGGCAAGTCCTACGTGGTCTCAGACGCGCAATCGGTGGTGGATTGGCTCAAAGAGGGCAAGTCCGCCGCAGAAGTGCCGTTCAAGCCGAGCCGTATTCTGATGCAGGATTTCACCGGCGTGCCCGGCGTGGTCGATCTCGCCGCAATGCGCGATGGTATCACAAAGCTTGGTGGCAACCCACAGAAAGTTAACCCTCTGGTGCCTGTCGATCTGGTGATCGACCACTCGGTGATGGTGGATTTCTCCGGCACCGCCGATTCCGAAGGCAAGAACGTTGAAGTTGAGTTCGAGCGCAATGGTGAGCGCTATTCCTTCCTGCGTTGGGGCCAGACCGCGTTCGACAATTTCCGCGTGGTCCCGCCCGGCACCGGCATTTGCCATCAGGTGAACCTCGAATATCTGTCCCAGACTGTCTGGACCGCTGATGTCGATGGCGTCACCTACGCCTATCCGGACAGTCTTTATGGCACCGACTCCCACACCACCATGGTTAACGGCCTGGCCGTGCTGGGCTGGGGTGTGGGCGGCATCGAGGCTGAGGCTGCCATGCTCGGCCAGCCGATTGCCATGCTGATCCCAGACGTCATCGGCTTCCGGCTGACCGGCAAAATGCCGGAAGGTGTGACCGCCACCGACCTCGTGCTCACCGTGACGCAAATGCTCCGCAAGCGCGGCGTCGTCGGCAAGTTCGTCGAATTCTTCGGCTCGGGCCTCGACGATCTGGCCCTGGCTGACCGCGCCACCATCGCCAACATGGCCCCGGAATACGGCGCCACCTGCGGCTTCTTCCCGGTTGACCAGATCACGCTCGACTTCCTGCATCTGTCGGGCCGCGACGAAAGCCGCATCAAGCTGGTGGAAGCCTATGCCAAGGCGCAGGGCATGTTCCGCGACACCAACACGCCAGACCCGGTGTTCACCGACATTCTCGAACTCGACCTCGGCAGCGTTGTGCCCTCCATCGCCGGCCCGAAGCGTCCGCAAGACCGCGTTGTGCTGAAGGACGCCGGCACGGCGTTCGTCGGCGAACTCACCAAGTCGCTCGGCGTTGCCCCCGACAACCTCGCCACCAAGGCTGCGGTGGCTGGCACCAACTACGAGATCACCCATGGCGACGTGGTGATGGCCGCGATCACCTCGTGCACCAACACCTCGAACCCGTCCGTGCTCGTCGCCGCTGGCCTCGTCGCCCGCAAGGCCCGCGCGTTCGGCCTCACGCCCAAGCCTTGGGTGAAGACCTCGCTGGCCCCCGGCTCGCAGGTCGTTGAGGAATACCTCACCCGCTCCGGCCTGCTGCCCGATCTCGAAGCCATCGGCTTCAACATCGTCGGCTACGGCTGCACCACCTGCATCGGCAACTCCGGCCCACTGCCGGACGCGATTGTGGACGCCATCGAAGACAACAAGCTGATCGCGGCGGCCGTGATTTCCGGCAACCGTAACTTCGAAGGCCGCATCCACGCCAACATCCGCGCCAACTACCTCGCCTCGCCGCCGCTGGTGGTCGCTTATGCGCTGTTCGGCAACATCCGTGAGGATATCACCACCCAGCCGCTCGGCATCTCGACCGACGGCAACTACCTGTTCGCGACGCTCGTCCACGCCGGCAAGAACACGCTGGTCAAGTTCCCGATCCCCGCCGACGGGGCCGGTACGGTCCTCAACTTCGCCGACCCCTCGGTCAAGACCTGGACCGGCCCGTCGGTCGCCGACGGCCTGGCCCCGGTCGGCCTGCAGACGCTCGGCGGCACCTCGACCGACGGCGAATTCGT
>CAIZGT010000629.1 GCA_903932545.1 uncultured Rhodospirillales bacterium | reverse complement strand
GCGGTGATGCTGCGCGGCGAAAAAATGGGGCCGCTGCACGGTTTGCCACTCGGGATTAAAGATCTTGAGGATGTGGCCGGTCTGCGCACCACCTATGGCAGCCCGCTGTTTGCCGATCATATCCCCACCACCGATCAAGGCATGGTCCGTCGCTTGAGGGCAGCGGGCGGGATTGTACTGGGCAAAACCAACACGCCGGAATTCGGCGCCGGCGCGAACACCCGCAACGTGGTGTATGGCGCGACGGGCAACGCATTCGACCCGACACGCTCCGCTGCAGGCTCCTCGGGCGGCTCGGCGGTGGCGCTTGCGACCAATATGGTGATGCTGGCCAGCGGGTCTGACACTGGTGGCAGTTTGCGCAATCCGGCGGCGTTTAATGGGATTGTGGGGTTTCGGCCTTCATCGGGGCTGGTGGCGAATGAGAAGCGCGGGCTTGGGTGGTCCAACCTGCCCTCGTTGGGGCCGATGGCGCGCAGTGTGGGTGATTTGTGCCTGATGCTGTCTTGCATGGTTGAGGACGATGCTGCCGACCCGCTCGCATCACCCATCGGCTCACAGGCGGCGCGGGTTGGGGCGGGGTTTGCGGTGCCCGGCGCGGTGGATTTGTCGTGCCTGCGCGTCGCGCTCAGCCCGGATTTTGGATTTGCGCCCACGGAGGCGGCGATACGGGCGGTGTTTGCCGAGAAAACCGACCTGTTCCGGCAGTTCTTCGCCCGCGCGGATAACGCGACGCCTGATTGCAGCGGGATGGACGAGACCTTCGCCGTGCTGCGGGCCTTGGGATTCGTCGCCGCCCATGCCGCCAAGGTGGCGAGCACGCCGCAGATGGTGGGGCCGAATGTGCGGGTGAATGTGCAGGAGGGACTGGGGTATAGTGCGGCCGATATCGCGCAGGCGATGGCGATGCAGACCACGCTTTATCGCCGTTTTCAGGCGTTTTTTACCGAATACGACGTGATGCTGACGCCGGCGGTGACGATCAGCCCGCGCCCGTGGCGGGAGTTGTACCCGACCGAAATTGATGGCGTGCCGACCAAGAATTATTTCCACTGGCTTGCCTTGGCCTATGCGCCAACGGTGGTGGGCCACCCCGCGATCTCGCTGCCAGTTGGGCGCGATCAGGCGGGGATGCCGTTCGGCTTGCAGATTGTGGGCCGACGCGGCGGCGATGCGCAGGTGCTGGCAGTGGCGGCGGCGCTGGAGGATCTGCTCGCGCGCGATGAGCGGGTGATGCGCCCGGTGCCGGATCTGAAGAAGCTGCGCAAGGCGGCACCGATCAGCGAGAGTGAGGCGTTTAAGGAATGGGGGTGATAACTATAGTTGACATATTGTCCACTATGGTTTACATAATTTGATGATCGAACTCATCACCACCGATGTTTTTGAGGAATGGCTGGATGATCTGAAGGACGTGAGCGGGCAGGCGCGCATTCGCACCAGAGTGCGGCGCTTGTCGCTTGGCAATCCTGGAGACGTGAAGGCGGTTGGTGATGGGGTGAGCGAACTGCGGTGCAATTTCGGCCCAGGCTACCGGGTCTATTTCACCTAGCGTGGCATATTCCTCATCCTGCTGCTGGCTGGGGGCGATAAGTCGAGCCAAACAAGAGACATCGCGCGGGCCAAGGCACTCGCGGCACAATGGAGAGACTGATGGAGAACGTCATTTTCCGTCGCTATGACACCGCAGAGCATTTGCGCACTGAGGAAGAGATCGCCGCGTATCTGGAGGCGGTGGCGGAGGAGAATGATCCCGTTCTCACAATGGCGGCTCTCAACGATGTGGCTCGTGCGCGCAATATCAGCCAGTTGGCGCGGGATGCGGAATTGTCACGCGAGGGGCTGTATAAGGCGCTGTCGCCGGACGGCAATCCGAGCTTTGCCACGGTGACCAAAATTGCCAACGCGCTGGGCTTCAAGCTCGTGCTGCAGCCCCGCACTGCTCCTGCGACGCCCAAGACTGACGGCGGCCTTTGACGCCGCCCCCTCCGCGCTGGTAGCCATGCGCAAGATTTTCCGGCGGACAGGTGCATGACGGCGACGTTGGATTTTGTGGCCTTGCTTGGGCGGCTGCTGTTGGGAGCTTGCACAACCGCCGGGAGACTGGCGATTTTTGCGGCGAGCGGGCTGTCGCATATCGTGCGCCCACCGTTTTATGGCCGGATGTTTGTGCGTGCCTTCGTTGAAATCGGCTATTACTCGCTACCGGTTGTGGCGCTGACGGCCGTGTTCACCGGCATGGTGCTGGCGCTGCAAAGCTCCACCGGCCTTTCTCGCTTTGCGGCTGACTCGGCGGTGGCGAGCTTGGTTGTGCTCTCGGTGACCCGCGAGCTTGGGCCGGTGCTGGCGGGCTTGATGGTGGCTGGCCGCGTGGGAGCTGCGATTGCTGCCGAAATCGGCACGATGCGGGTGACGGATCAGATCGATGCGCTGTCCACGCTCTCGACCAACCCAATGAAATACCTCGTCGCCCCGCGCTTGCTCGCTGGGCTCATCGCGCTACCGTTGCTGGTGGTGGTGGCGGATATTTTGGGCGTGCTGGGCGGATTTATCATCGCCACCGCCAAGCTTGGGTTCAACTCGACGACATATCTGACCAGCACGCTGAACTTCCTACAAACCGATGACGTGGTGTCGGGCTTGTCGAAGGCTGCGGTGTTTGGCGTGTTGATCACCCTGATGGGCTGTTATCAGGGCTACAATTCCAAAGGCGGCGCGCAGGGTGTGGGGCAGGCGACCACCTCCGCTGTGGTGGCCGCTTCGGTGCTGATCCTGGCGTTTGACTATGTGTTGACCGAACTGTTCTTCGCGCGATGAGCAATATCAGCATCCGCATTCGTGGCCTGAGCAAATCCTTCGGTGACAAGAAGGTGCTGGACGGGATTGATCTTGATGTGGCGCGCGGCACCTCGATGGTGGTGATCGGCGGATCGGGGTCTGGCAAGTCGGTGCTGCTGAAATGCGTGCTTGGGCTGATTGAGCCGGATGCGGGCAGCATTGAGATTGACGGCGTGAATGTGCTTACGGCGGACGCGGACCAGCGCGCGGAATTGCGGGCGCGGATCGGCATGCTGTTTCAGAACGGCGCGTTGTTTGACAGCTTGCCGGTGTGGGAGAACGTGGCGTTTGGCCTGCTTGCGCAGAACAAATGCAGCCGCGCCGAAGCGCGCAACAAGGCCGGGGATATTCTGGCGCAGGTTGGTCTTGCGGCAAGCGTGGGCGATTTGTCGCCTTCGGAACTTTCCGGCGGCATGCAAAAGCGCGTTGGACTCGCGCGGGCGATCGCGGCGCAACCGGAGATTTTGTTCTTCGACGAGCCCACCACTGGGCTCGACCCGATTATGGGTGCGGTGATTGACGGGTTGATTGTGGATTGCGTGAAACGCCTCGGTAGCACGGCGATTGCGATCACGCATGACATGGCAAGTGCGCGGCGAATCGGCGACCGGGCGGCGATGCTCTATAAGGGGCAGATCGTGTGGCAGGGCGAGGCCACGGCCTTGATGGACACTGGCAACGCGATGGTGGACCAGTTTACCCATGGTCGGCGCGAAGGCCCGATCCAAATGGAATTGCGGAAATAACGCTGATGCGAGCCCACGCCCCCGATATCATCCGCCGCCTGCCGGAACTGCGCGCGCGCGTGGCCTCCTGGCGCAAAGACGGGCTGAAAGTGGCGGTTGTGCCGACGATGGGCGCGCTGCACGCGGGCCATCTCAGCCTTGTCAGCCAAGCCGCGGCCACCGGCGCGCGGGTGATTGTGACGCTGTTCGTCAATCCGCGCCAATTCAACAATCCCGAGGATTTGGCCGCCTATCCGCGCACCGAATTGGCCGATGCCGCCAAGCTGGCGACGCTGCCCGCCGGGCTTGGAGCTGATGTGTTGTATGTGCCCGATGGGGCGACAATGTATCCGTCAGGCTTTGCCACCGATGTTGTGGTGGCCGGGCTGAGCGAGGGGATGTGCGGCGCGTTCCGGCCGGGCCATTTCACCGGCATGGCGACGGTGGTGACCAAGCTGTTCACCCAAACCGGCGCTGATCTGGCGTTTTTCGGCGAGAAGGATTTTCAGCAGCTCAAGATCGTGCAGCGACTGGCGGCTGATCTGGATTTGCCGATCGAAGTGATCGGCTGCACCACGGTGCGTGAGAATGACGGGCTGGCGATGTCGTCACGCAACATGCGGCTGTCGGCGGCGGCGCGGGAGGTGGCCCCGGTGCTTTATGCCCAATTGCAGGCGGCTGCGGCGCAGTTGGCCAAGAGCACGGCATTCAGCGCCGTGCGGGCAGAGGCGACAACCGGTATTCTGGCTGGTGGATATCAGGCGGTGGAATATCTGGAATTGCGACAAGAGACGGACCTGACCCCGATCACCCATGCCACCGGCCCATGCCGCTTGCTGGTTGCCGCATGGCTCGACGGGGTGCGGTTGATCGACAATGTGCCAGTTCGGGCGGATGCCGCATGACACGGCGCGGCGTTCTGGCACTGCTGTGTGGATGTCTGCTCTGGGCGAGTTTTGGAGGCGACGCCTGGGCGGCCTATCAGACATGTGACGGGCAGCAGGTGGACAATGACACGCTGCGCTGCCCGGACGGCTCGATTCCGCTCTATGCCTATGGCAATCCGCCGACCGATATGCAGCCGAAAAAGCCCGCGCCAAAATCCGCACAAAGCCGCACGGCGAAGTTTGTGGGCGTGTGGCACACTCGGCAGGAAGGGCTGAGCTATGCCCACCGCTATGACGTGCCGGGGGCGACGCAGATGGGCGGCACACTGAGCCTGCGCCCGGGCGATCTAACAATTGGTGCCAATGGTGCCTTCGTTTGGAACACGCTCAGCGGCTTGTTCGGGCGCTGGGTTGCACTGGAGAGTGAGGATAGTTACGGCAAAGACAAGCCGTTGGCGTTCAAGCCAAACTCAAACGACGTGGAAACCGGCGTGCCGAAGCGACGGCGGGGGGACCCGCATTTTGAAGACACCAAATGGGATTTCCTGCTGATCATCAGCGGCGGCAAAACCTGGCACGGTAAGGTGGACCCGGACGGTCGGTTGCGCTTGCGGCTGGATGAAGAGCACGTGCTGTTCGGCACGCGATAATTTTTATGAGGGATCTCTGAGCGCAATGGCCGCACGCCCCGCAAGCCGCTTCGTCTGTGCTGATTGTGGCGCGGTGACGCCGAAATGGGCGGGGCGGTGCGAAACCTGCGGCGCGTGGAACTCGGTGTCGGAGGAAGCCGCCGAGCAGGGGCCAGGGCTGACGGCGAAGGTCAGCAAATCCAAAACGCGGCGGATTGAATTCGTCGATCTGGCGGGCAGCGCCGCGCCGCCGCCACGCGCGGCCACCGGGATCAGCGAGTTGGATCGGGTTCTCGGCGGCGGATTGGTGGCGGGGTCGGCGATATTGCTCGGTGGTGATCCGGGGATCGGCAAATCGACGTTGCTGTTGCAGGCCGCCGCGTCACTCGCGCGCACCGGCAAGCGGGTGCTGTATATTTCGGGCGAAGAGGCGATTGAGCAGGTGCGGCTGCGCGCGCGCAGGCTTGGGCTGTCGGATGCCAAACTCGAACTCGCGGCAGCGATCAATCTGCGCGACATCGTGGCGACGCTGGAAGCGGCGAGTGATGCGACGCTGGTGGTGATTGATTCGATCCAAACGATGTGGCTGGACGAGATCGACTCAGCGCCCGGCACCGTGAGCCAAGTGCGGGCGTGCTCGTTTGAGCTGATCCGTGCCGCCAAGACACGCAATTTCGCGGTGGTTTTGGTGGGGCATGTGACCAAAGACGGGGCCATCGCCGGGCCGCGTGTGTTGGAGCATATGGTGGATGCGGTGCTGTATTTTGAAGGTGATCGCGGCCATCAATTCCGAATCTTACGCGGGGTGAAGAACCGCTTTGGCGCGACCGATGAGATTGGCGTGTTCGAGATGGGCGATGCGGGGCTTGCGGAAGTGCCGAACCCGTCGGCGCTGTTCCTGGCCGAAAGACGCGGCAATATT
This sequence comes from uncultured Rhodospirillales bacterium, assembly GCA_903932545.1. Taxonomy (GTDB): domain Bacteria; phylum Pseudomonadota; class Alphaproteobacteria; order Acetobacterales; family Acetobacteraceae; genus CAIQQQ01. Next base: position 3,365 of record CAIZGT010000629.1, on the reverse strand, counting down.
GCGGGCTCGGCGGTGTTCGCGGGGCTTGAGGGGACGCGCCCGGTGTTGGTGGAAATTCAGTGTCTGCTCGCAGGCAACCAGGGCGGCACACCGCGGCGCTCGACGATTGGCTGGGATGGTGGGCGGCTTTCGATGTTGCTGGCGGTGTTGGAGACACGTTGCGGGGTGAAGTTCAACGCGACGGATGTTTATCTCAACGTGGCGGGCGGCTTGCGCATCACCGAGCCTGCGGCGGATTTGGCGGTGGCGGCGGCGCTGGTGTCGGCGGCGACCGAGACGCCGACGGATCCGGGGATGGTGTTCTTTGGCGAAGTGGGGCTTTCAGGCGAAATCCGGCAGGTGGCGCAGGCCGAGGCGCGGCTGAAAGAGGCGGAAAAGTTGGGGTTTGACGCGGCCTGCCTGCCGCGCCGGGTGGCTTCAGGCAATCGCAAGCTCTCGGCCCCGCCGGGATTGACGTTGCGTGAGATTGGGCATTTGTCGGATCTGGTGGCGCGCTTCGCGGGCAAAACGACGGTTCAAGGGGCTGCGCCCGCGCCCCATGCAACCAAGTCATCTTGATGACAGGCTGGCGCATTGCATCGCCCCGGCGATATATGCCGGTGTGCAGTGCGGGATGATGGCGTGAACTGGGTTGATCTCACAATTCTGGCGGTGATCGGCGTCTCGGCGCTGCTGGCGTTTATGCGCGGCTTCGTGCGCGAGGCGCTGAGCATCGGCAGTTGGATCGGCGCGGGTTTCTTCGCAGTTTGGGCATTTCCCTTTGTGCAGGCGCGGTTTCGCGGCTGGTTGGTGAACCCTGATTTGGCGGACCCGGCGGCGTTTGGGGCAATGTTTCTGCTGGCGTTGCTGGTGCTGTCGATCGTTTCAGGCATGATTGGCGCTGTGGTGCGTGGCTCAATGCTCGGCGGCATCGATCGGACGCTGGGCATGGTTTACGGCATTCTGCGCGGTGCGGCGTTGGTGGTGTTTGCCTATGTTGCGGGCGGCATGATCGTGGGCGCCGAAAAATGGCCGGACCCGGTGCTGGAAGCCCGCTCGCTGCCCTATGCCTATGCCGGAGCGGTTTGGGCGGTGGGAAGATTGCCCGAAGAATATCGCCCAACTTTGACCACGCCACCCGCCAGCCGTGCCACGCGGGCGGAAGATTTGCTGCACGCCACGCCGCAGGGCCGCGCGATCTCCACTTCGGCTCGGCCGTGAGCGCAGAGGAATTTTTAGCATGACCCCTTTCGATCTCGACGACGACAAGCCGCATGAGGAATGCGGTGTATTCGGGTTGTGGAACTGCGCTGACGCCGCCGCAATCACCGCCCTGGGCCTGCATGCGCTGCAGCATCGCGGCCAGGAGGCAACCGGCATCCTGACTTACGACGGTGGCCGTTTCCATTCGCATCGTGGCCTTGGCTTGGTGGGCGAAAATTTTTCAGACGCGCGCGTGATGTCTCGCCTGCCCGGCGCGCGCGCCATCGGCCATAACCGCTACGCGACCACCGGCGAGACGGTGCTGCGCAATGTGCAGCCACTGTATGCCGATTTCGAGTTCGGCGGTTTTGGCGTGGCGCATAACGGCAACCTCACGAACGCCGGCACGCTGCACAAGGCGCTGGTGCGGCGCGGTTGTTTGTTCCAATCGACGATGGATTCGGAGGTGTTCATCCACCTGATCGCCATCAGCCTGTATTCGACGGTGGTGGACCGGCTGATCGATGCGCTGAAGCAGGTGGAGGGCGCATACTCCCTCATCGCGCTGTCCAACGAGGCACTGCTCGGCGTGCGCGATCCGTTGGGCGTGCGACCGTTGATTCTGGGGCGTCTGCCGCAAGCGGATGGCAGCAATGGTTGGGTGCTGGCGTCTGAGACCTGTGCGCTGGATATTTGCGGCGCGGAATTTGTGCGCGATATCGAGCCCGGCGAGTTGGTGGTGATTGATGATCGTGGCGTGCAATCGATCAAGCCGTTCAACAAGGTGGAACGCCGGTTCTGCGTGTTTGAATACATCTATTTCGCACGGCCGGATTCCGTGGTGGAAGGCATGCCGGTCTATAACGCCCGCAAGCGCATCGGCGCCGAATTGGCGATTGAGAGCCATGTGGAGGCCGATGTGATCGTGCCGGTGCCGGATAGCGGCGTGCCGGCGGCGATGGGGTATGCGGCGGAATCGGGTATTCCGTTTGAGCTTGGCATCATCCGCAACCACTATGTTGGCCGCACTTTTATCGAGCCCACCGACACCATCCGCCATTTGGGCGTGAAGCTGAAGCACTCGGCGAACAAGCCGGTGCTGGAGGGCAAGCGGGTGATTTTGGTGGATGACAGCATCGTGCGCGGCACCACCAGCCGCAAGATTGTGGAGATGGTGCGCGCGGCGGGAGCGGCAGAGGTGCATATGCGCATCTCCTCACCGCCGACCACCCATAGCTGCTTTTACGGCATCGACACGCCCGAACGCTCCAAATTGCTGGCAGCACGCCATTCGGTTGAGCAGATGTGCGAGATTATCGGCGCGGATAGCTTGGCGTTTATATCGATTGACGGGCTGCACCGCGCGCTCGGCCACGATCAGCGCAACGACGCACAGCCACAATATTGCGATGCGTGCTTCACTGGCGAATACCCGATCAAGCTGCATGATCTGGGTGAGCCGGACAGCGCGCAATTGTCGCTGCTGACGGAACGGAGTTGAAGCCCGCGATGCCGCTCAAAGGTCAGATTGCACTCGTCACCGGGGCCAGCCGGGGCATTGGGGCTGCCACCGCGATCGAACTCGCCAAGCGTGGCGCGCATGTGGTGATCACCGCGCGCACCGAGGGCGGCTTGACCGAAACCGATGACGCGATCCGTGCGCTCGGCGGCTCCGCCACGTTGCTGCCGCTTGATTTGCTTGACGGTGAGGCCGTGGACCGGATTGGGCCGAGCCTGTTTGAGCGTTTCGGCAAGCTGGATATTTTGGTGAGCAACGCGGGCGTGCTCGGTAAGCTGACGCCGGTGCCGCATATTCTACTTTTTTTACTCATGACCGAGTGAGATAACCTATCTACGTGCCATGTGAAAAGTCAACTTACATCCAGTTTGTGGAGTTGGTTCCTCCTTTTTGGGGCACACTGGACATGGAAATCCACAGACATCTTTTCCTCTAAAATCGCAACAGTCAGGGAAATTCATGCACAAAAAATAGACAAATCTTTTGGGTCTCGAAATCAGTGTCTCATTTTCATTCACCCCTCGACTGTACTTGTAGTTTGGTGGAACATTGTCATCTTCAGTGTGACCAAATACTTGAGCCGCACAAATTATTGTGAGAAAAATAATTTTAGTTTTCATGTTTGCTGCTGTTTCTTTTGCAACAAACTGCTTGAGATAAACTG
>CAIZGT010000628.1 GCA_903932545.1 uncultured Rhodospirillales bacterium | reverse complement strand
TGCAGCGCCGTGCCAGCACGCTGCGGCGTGAGCCTGAACGTCACGCGCAACGAACCCCTCGGCGTGGTTAGCGAAAGCGGCAGCGGCAAATCCTTCAACTACATTGCCGATGTTAAACATGATCGCCCTGCCACACCGGCGCGGCTGAAATGGCAGCAATACGATCATCTCAGGCGCGTTCAACACAGTCTGCAACTGCAAGGCAAAACACGCGGCCTCATGCCCTAATAATTCAGCATATCCCACACTGAATAAAGCGCACGCAATGGCCCGCGCCCATACAAAACAAAATTGATTTTCGCCGCCGCAAGCCTGGTGAAATGCGGTTTCAAATACTGCTCAAGGATCACGGTCTGCTCGCGGCGCAATGCCATCGTTTTGCGTCGATTTTGGAAATCGCTGATCAGCATATTTTTTCCATTCCGATGCCGCCGCATCGTCGCAATTTTCCAATGTGGCTTGCGCAACCAAATCCACGGCATCTCCACGCCATAAGCCCCAACCGTGTTGGCCCCATGTTGGCGATAGAGCATCGATCTATAGTTGATCAGCTCCAATTTGCCGCAGGCGGCCGCAACCAGCGCCGCCCACCAATCGTGATACTCGATCCCTGGTGGCAACGGCGCGGCGAGACGGCGCAGCGCTGCGTTGCCCATCGAAGTAGAACCCATTGCAACATTGTTACGCGTTACGTTCAAAATATCTGATGATTTCATCAGGCTGGAATTATAGTATTTATTTTCTTCTGAAGAATTCAAATATTTATCAACAACATCCACCAACGAATACAGCAAAATCGGCGTCTCTACGCCATATTTTGACTCCATCTTGCGCATCTTAGCGGCATAAATTTCGAGCTTCTCGGCGTTCCAAACATCATCCTGGTCGCTAAACATAAACCAGTTGGATTGCGCCAGCTCCATCAACCGGGCAAAATTTGCAGCGAACCCAAGATTTCCGGGCATAGCCGTGTCAACAATGAACTTGTCCGGAAAACGACTCGCATAATCGGCGAGGATATTCGGGGAGCCATCCGAAGAGCCATCATCACGCGCCACAACACACCAATTGGTGTATGTTTGACGAAAAAACGACTCAATTTGTTCGGCGACAAACTGCTCGCCATTATAAGTAGCAAGGAGGATTGTGATCAGCCCATCACTGGACGCCGATGTGCTTTCGCCCTGCAAACTCTACCACTCCAAAGCCGATTTCGATGCAGAAATATGCAATCAAACCGGCTCAGTATCAAGCGCATACCCAGCAGCGCGCACTGTGCGCACCAGATCAAGCTCGCCGTCCCCATTGATCGACTTGCGCAGCCGACGAATGTGCACATCCACCGTGCGCGGTTCCACATGAATATCCGGGCCCCACACCGCATCCAGCAGTTCCTCACGCGAAAACACCCGGCGCGGGTGCTGCATGAAGAATTCGAGCAAGCGGAATTCGGTCGGCCCCAGATGGATCGCGCGGCCATTGCGCTGCACGCGATGCGAGGCAAGGTCCATCGCGATATCGTGGAAATTCAGCCGCACCTTCACCGGCACCGTGTTCGATCGGCGCAACAGCGCGCGCATCCGAGCCAGCAGGGCGTCCATGCTGAACGGTTTGGTGATGTAGTCATCCGCCCCAGTGTTCAGGCCGCGCACCGCGTCTTGATCCTCAGTGCGCGCCGTCACCATAATCACCGGCAGGTCACGAGTGGCCGAGCGGCGGCGGATTTGGCGGCACACTTCAATGCCCGACATCACCGGCAGCATCCAGTCAAGCAACACCAAATCTGGTTGAACCTCGGCGATGCGTGACAGCGCCTCTTGCCCATCAGCGGCTTCCTCAACCCGAAAACCCTGCTTTTCGAGGTTGTAGCGCAGCATGGTGGCCAGTGCCGCCTCGTCCTCAACCACGAGAACCAGCGGCTTGGACAAGGTTGAGTTTACATCCAACATCACAACGGCACCCTATTTTACAATCCTGATCAGTCCCGGCTGGGACGAACCACGGCATAAGCGGACGTATCACCCTTCGGGCGCATGCTCAGCAACGTCTCACCGGTCACGGCGTAATAGATCGTCTCCGCGATATTGGTGGCGTGATCGCCAATGCGTTCGAGGTTCTTGGCGATGAACAGCAAATGCGTGCACGGCGTGATGTTGCGCGGGTCTTCCATCATATAGGTAACAAGTTCGCGGAACAGCGCGTTGTAAATATCGTCGATCCGCTCATCGGAGCGCCAAACTTCGAGCGCCTTGTCAGTGTCCCCCTCGCCCGCCGCATCGATCACGTTTTTGAGGTTTTCCTGCACCAGCGTCGTCATATGGGCGAGGCCGGAGAGCGAATACGGCAAAGCGAATTGCTGCAGAACAACGCTGCGCTTGGCAACGTTTGCGGCATAGTCGCCGATGCGCTCCAAATCGCCGGTAATTTTCAGCGAGGCGACAATCTGGCGCAGATCGCCCGCCACCGGCTGGCGCAGTGCCAGCAAGCGGATCACGAATTGCTCAATCTCGTGCTCCTGCGCATCTACTTTTGGGTCAAGCGCCACAGCAGCGGTTGCGGCTTCGGCGTTGCGGTTCACCACCGCATC
>CAIZGT010000627.1 GCA_903932545.1 uncultured Rhodospirillales bacterium | reverse complement strand
TTGGCCGCGCGATCCAGCACTACACCATCATCTTGCCTGCCTCGGTGACCGCGCTGTCGAGACTTTCCGCCGCGTCGCCGAGGATCATTTCATTGTGCGCGCGTCCCGACGGAATCATCGGGAAGCAGTTTTCCTTCTGGTCCACGCAGATATCGGCAATCACCGCGCGCGGCTCCGCAATCATCGCGCGGATCACGTCATCAAGCTCGTCGATGCTGGTCGCGCGCATGCCCACGCCGTGGAAGCTGTCAGCCAGCTTCACGAAGTCTGGCAACGCTTCGGAATAGCTCTCTGAATAGCGCGAGCCGTGGAGGAGTTCCTGCCACTGGCGCACCATGCCCATATACTGGTTGTTGAGGATGAACACCTTCACCGGCAGGCGATATTGCGCAATCGTCGCCATCTCTTGAATGTTCATCAGGATCGAGGCCTCACCGGCAATGTCGATACACAGCGCATCCGGGTGCGCCACCTGCGTGCCCATTGCGGCGGGCAAGCCGTAACCCATCGTGCCGAGGCCGCCAGACGTCATCCAACGGTTCGGTTCATCGAAGCGGAAATACTGCGCCGCCCACATCTGATGCTGACCAACTTCAGTGGAGATGAAGGTCTTTTGCCCGGTTTTGGCTTCATGCTCACGGGTGATTTCATACAGACGCTGAATGGCGTGTTGCGGCTTGATAATTCCGCCCTTTTGCATCGTCTGGGTGAATTTCAGGCATTTTACGTTCTGCCAGGCATTGATCTGCGCCCACCAATCCGCCAGCGCCTGATTGTCCAGCACCGCGTCATCAGCGTCCCAAGCATCCAAAATCGCTTCAAGCGCCTGCGCACAATCGGCAATCACCGGCACGTCCACCGGCACGTTCTTGTTGATGCTCGACGGGTCAATATCGATGTGGATTTTCTTCGCGTTCGGCGCAAACGCATTCAAGCGTCCTGTCACCCGATCATCAAATCGTGCGCCAACGTTGAACATCACGTCACACCCGTGCATCGCCAGATTGGCTTCGTAGGTGCCGTGCATGCCGAGCATGCCCAGGAATTGGTCGTCATTGGACGGATAAGCACCGAGCCCCATCAACGTTGATGTCACCGGAAAGCCGGTCTTTTTGGCAAAGCGGATCAACAGTTCAGCCGCCTTCGGCCCTGAATTGATCACGCCGCCACCAGAATAGATGATCGGCTTCTTGGCGCGCTTGAGCAGCGCCACGGCCTTGGCAATCTGCCCAGCATCCGGCGTGGTCTGCGGGCGATACGAGCGATGCGCCGTCTCAGGCTTGGCGGTGTAAGGCGCCTTGCCGATCAGAATGTCCTTCGGCAGATCGATCACAACCGGACCAGGACGGCCGGATTGGGCCACGTAGAACGCTTCGTGCACCACGCGCGCCAAGTCCTCTGCCTTCTTGACGAGGTAGTTATGCTTGGTCGCAGGGCGGGTGATGCCGGTTGTGTCGGCTTCTTGGAAGGCATCATTGCCGATCAAATGCGTCGGCACCTGACCTGTTAGGCACACCAGCGGAATGCTGTCCATCAGAGCGTCAAGCAAGCCGGTGACGGCATTGGTGGCACCAGGGCCGGAGGTTACGAGCACGCAGCCAACTTTGCCGGTGCTGCGCGCATAGCCCTCAGCCGCATGCACCGCGGCCTGTTCGTGGCGCACGAGAATGTGGCGGATCGCGTTCTGCTGAAAAATCGCGTCATAGATCGGCAATACCGCGCCACCCGGATAGCCGAAGATAACCTCCACGCCCTGATCCTTCAGGGCACGCAAGAGAACTTCCGCGCCGGCTTCTTGCTCGGCTGCGTCAACGGGGGCGTGGGAGAGATCGGTCTGGGTCATGATGTTGACGTAGAACGGATGCTGCACCTGCGTCAACCAGCTTTGCGAATAAAAGAGATAATTTTCCCTGTCTGACTTTCCGAAAATTGCTCCAGACCCGCAACTCGCGCATGGATCGTATGCACACGGTCCGGCGCAGCGAGAGGACGATTGCGGAACCAAGTGGCCTGACGCTTGGTATATTGTCCGTTGACCAGCAC
>CAIZGT010000626.1 GCA_903932545.1 uncultured Rhodospirillales bacterium | reverse complement strand
TGGTGAGCGTGCTGCGCAGCGCGTCGGTGGTGTAGTAGCTGTTGACCTGCGGCAGATGCAGCCAATCGGTCAGCGGGCGCGGGGCGTAGAAGCCGGGCTGGCCGAACATAATTGCCCCCATCGCGCCCACGCGGCGGTCTAGCCCGTCAAACAGATGCGGCAGCGGCAGATGTGCGGTGAAGGCGGTGATCTCCTCCCAGAACTGGCGCAGTTTGGCCACACGCAGTTCGGGCGCATTGCCTGCGATGATGGCGGCGTTGATTGCGCCGATAGAAATGCCGGCCACCCAGCCGGGCTGATAGGGTGAGTTGGCCAGCGCCTCATAAACCCCCGCTTGATAGCTGCCCAACGCGCCGCCACCCTGCAAAACCAAGGCAACCTCCTTGGTATATTTGGCGGGGCGGGCTGGGGTTCTGTGAAGGGTCATCAACAAGCTCCTGTCAGGCGCGCGACCATGCTGCACTGCGATTAATTTGTCATATGATCGTTCGGAGAGCTTCGCCTGATCTGCAACTTGCCAGCATGGCCTTAGATGCGCTTCCCTATCGCGAAGCAAAGACCGGGATATCCGGCGCGCGGGGGGATAAGACCATGCGGCATGTTTGGTTGGCAGCGTTGTGCCTGATCACGTCAGCCTCTATGGGCGCGCGAGCCGATGCGCCGAAATTGGGTGATCCGCCGGAAGCGATGAACATGGAATTGGTTGGCTATAACGACCTCCAGGCCCGCGCCGCCTATCAGCCGACCATCCACCGCCAGGGCAATCGCTACATCGCCTATATCGGCCATCATGGTGGCACAGACGCGGTTCCCAACCCGCTGAACCCAATCACCGGCAAGGCGGAGCCGAACGGTACATCAATCCTTGATGTGACCGACCCTGTACATCCGCGCTACCTCGCTCATATCCCCGGCGAGCCCGGCACGTATGAGAGCGGCGGCGCGCAGATGGCGCGGGTATGTGATGGGGCGAGCCTGCCCAAGGGCGACAAATCGGCGGTTTATCTTCTGCGCGCCGAGGGGCAACAGGCGCATGAGATTTACAACGTGGCGGACCCGGAACACCCGGTGCTGATCACCCGCATCACCGGGCTGAAGGACACCCACAAGAATTTCTGGGAGTGTGATACCGGCATCGCTTATCTCGTCTCCGGCAACCCGGATTGGCGCATCCGGCGGATGACGCAGGTTTATGATTTGTCCGACCCGGCGCACCCGATCAAGATCCGCGATTTCGGCCTGCCCGGCCAAGAGCCCGGCTCCTCCGGCCCGGTTCCGACCGAGTTGCACGGCGCGATCTCACTCGGGCCGAAAGCCAATCGCGTCTATTTTGGCTATGGCACCAACAAGGGCGGCCTGATGCAGATTGTCGATCGCGACAAGCTGCTGCACGGCCCGACGGAGCCAACGCCGGATAATCTGCGTTATCCCGAAATTTCGCGCATGTATATGTCCTCAATGAACGGCGCGCACACCACTTTCCCCATCCCGAAAATGCCGATCGCCGAGTTCGCGCACGACAAGCAGGGCAGCACGCGCGACATTGTGGTGATTGTCGATGAAGGCCTGGTCAACGAATGCAACGAGCCGCGCCAGATGGTCTGGCTGGCCGATGTGACGGTGGAGACACGGCCGATGATGATCTCCAGCTACACCGTGCGCGAAGCAAGCGGCAATTTCTGTGAGCGCGGCGGACGCTTCGGCTCGCATTCCAGTGCCGAGAGCATGGACCCGGTGTATTATGGCAAGCTGGTGGTGATCTCGTTCTTCAACGCCGGGGTTCGGGTGCTGGATATCCGTGACCCGTATCATCCAACTGAAGTGGGGTATTTCATCCCCGCCATTACCCCCAACACCGACAAGCGTTGCGTGACGATTGATGGCCACGAACGCTGCAAGGTGGCGATCCAGACCAACAATGTCGAATATGATGATCGCGGTTATATCTATGCGGTGGACCGTGCCAATTCTGGGCTGTCCATCCTCAAGCTGACCGGGGCTGCGCGTGAGGCAGCGGGGCTGAAATAGGCGGATGCAGCGCCGCGCGCTCGCTCTGGGGATGATGGCGGCGCTGGTCGGGCTGGGCATCGGAGCCTTCGCCCCGAGCGGCTGGATGACTGCGTTCTCCCGCCCGAACTGGCAGGAAGTGGCGTGGCCGTTCCCGCAAGACGGCTGGCCCGCCGGGCGGGCGTTTCGCTGCAATGCGGCGGCCTGTGGTGGCGCGCTTGACGTTTATGTTCGGCCCAAAATCGGCCTGTGCAATTGCAGCGTGGGCATCACTGGCGATGCGGAGGTGGATGCGGTCAGCGATGTGGACATGCTCGCCGCCGATTTCACCCCGCTGGGACCGGGGGAGCGCGTGGAGATGGCGGGCATGATCGGCCTTGCGCGGCCCTATCAGCTCGTCGTGCCGACTGGCGGGATGGTGCACTCGGCTGGGATGGCATTGTCGCATCGCTGCGATTTGGTGGCAGCGGCGAGCGTGGGTGACGCGGCGGGAACACCGCGCGCCAACGCCGCCATTGCCAGCCTGATCAGCCGCGCCGAGATCGCACAATGGCTGCGCGATCAGATGGGGAAGAGCTAGAGCTGGCCCGCGCTACAAAGCGCCCAGGAGCCAGACAACGAGGAACACAATCAGCACCAAGCCCAACACACCGCCCAGGCCTGAATTGCCGTAGCGCCCATGGGCGTAATATCCACCGCCGCCGCCGAAAATCAGCAGAAGGATGACGATAATCAGAAGTGGACTCATAATCACTCATCCTCGTTGGTTCGAGCGAGGAGATTAGCGTGGGCTCAGCACCACCGCGCAGGATCGGATTGTACCCAGAACACCCAGGCGTTGCATATTGGCGTGCGTGCCTTGCACCATTGGCGGCCTTTGCTCTCGGGATGCGGCTGATGTGGTGTTTAAGCGACGCCGTTAAAATTCAGAACATCGGCGCAATGTTCAGGCGCACGGCGATGACATCCCAACGCAAACAACCCATCGCGTTCGCTTGCGATGGGTTGCCAATACTCACAGATAATGACGCAGAGATAACCCGACCGATCAGGACCGCGCGCGCGCGCGCCGGGCGGCACCAAGGCCGAGCAAACCAACACCCATCAGCGCCAAGGAAACCGGCTCCGGCACCGGAGATCCAACATTCAGAACGATGTTGTTGTTCGTATCAAACGAACCAGTGTAAGTGCCTGCGATCAAGCCGAGGGTTGCAATTGTGATGTTGTCAAACTCACTGCTGCCAGACAGGGCTGAGCCGCTCACATAAAGTGACGGAAGGTAAAGATAGTCAAAAGACGCCGAAAACCCGAAGCCTGTGCCAACTGTGTTGGTCCCAAGCACGCCGGGGGCTGAAACAAAGGCATTGCCCAGCGTTCCGGTTGGGTTGTTAACAATATATATTTCATTGCCACCAGGAAGGCTTTGAATTGTGTTAGATCCAGCATTGACAAAAGTGATCGCTGCGTTCGAAGCATAATCTGCCAACCCAGTCAGATTTAACGCGCCGCTATAGCTAATGATAACGTTGGCGCCCGACTGAACAACATCGACGGTAACAGTCTCGGGTTGGGGAATTGCTTTTGCCGGACTTGCATTCAACATGGCTGCTGCACACGCCACCAGAGCACACAGGGAAACGCGCGATAAAAGATTCGACATGTGCTACTCCTGAGCGCTCTGCGTGAGCGAACAAACCGCATTTTTCGAAACTATTAACATCTTTTTTATGTTGCAGCAATATTATTCAACCAAAAACCGCCTGAGGGCTGCACGTCATTCTTGAGCAGGACCGTCCGAAAGGAGCTGTGATGGAACTGCGCTTGGCCGCAGTCGGGCTGGTTTTGCATGAGTCCAGCCAGCGTTTGTGGCGTGTAATGGCGGATGGATGTAGCCCCCACAATCTCTGCAATCGAGCCGCTCTGCGCCAATCACGGCGTTGTGGAAATGCAACAGGCGGCTAGAGCATCCTCTAACCGCCTGTTTTCATAATGGTGAGCGCGGTGGGATTCGAACCCACGACCCCATGATTAAAAGTCACGTGCTCTACCGACTGAGCTACGCGCTCGGGACGCGCCTTGAACGACATGGCGCGGTTTTGGTCAAGCCATTGAAATGCAGATCAGTCGTTCACTTGACGTCTGCAGCAACCTTCATAGACACGATTTTGTCTGGGCCGGACACCACGCCGCTGCCGCCAGCACCGCGCTTGATCGCATCGACGAATTCCATGCCCGACACCACTTGGCCCCAGATGGTGTATTGCCCGTCCAGGCTTGGGGCCGGGGCGAACATAATGAAGAACTGGCTGTTGGCCGAGTTCGGGTTCTGCGTGCGGGCAGCACCCACCGTGCCGCGCAGGAAGCGGCGCTTGTTGGTGAATTCGGCGGGCAGGTCTTCATACTTGCTGCCACCGCCGCCAGTGCCGGTCGGGTCGCCGCCTTGCGCCATGAAGCCTTCAATCACGCGGTGGAATGCCACACCGTCATAAAAGCCTTCACGCGCCAGCTTCTTCACCCGTTCCACATGCTTGGGCGCGATATCGGGCAAAAGCTGGATCACCACGCGGCCGCTTTTGAGTTCAAGATACAGGGTGTTTTCCGGGTCCAGAACGGGCTGGGCGGCGGCATTGTCGGTCATCAGAGATTCCAGAACAGGGGTTGCAGCAAGAGCAGCGATCAGGGCACGACGGCGCATGATGGTCTCCGGGGATTTTCAGCCCGTCTTTCGCACGCGGGCGAGCGTGCGTTCGAGGGTGAGTTTGGGCACAAAGCTGGAAATATCACCGCCAAGCGAGGCGATTTCCTTCACGAAGCGCGACGAGATGAACTGATGCGTCTCGCTCGCCATCAGAAACACCGTCTCGACCTCCGGGTCCAGCCGGTAATTGAGGCCGGCCATCTGGATTTCATAATCAAAATCCGACACCGCGCGCAGGCCGCGCACAATCACGCGCGCCCCCACTTCGCGGGCGAAATGGATCAGCAGCATGTCGAACGGGCGCACCTCGATCTCGGTGCCGGTTGCCTCAGCGATCTTCGCCATTTCGGCGCGCACCAGTTCAACCCGTTCCTCAATCGGGAATAACGGCCCCTTCCCGGCATTCATCGCCACACCCACCACCAGCTTGCGCATCATCCGCGCTGAACGCGTGATGATGTCGAGATGGCCGTTGGTGATCGGGTCGAACGTGCCAGGATACAGCCCCACGCCCAATGCGGGACTAGGAGCTGGATTGCGTTCAGTCATGCGTATCCTCCGGCGAGTCCCCCGACCCTGGGTTGGTGTCGTCGTCTGATGGCGCGTTAGCCGGGGCAGCGCTGGGGGCCGCTTCTTCCGGAGCTTCGTCATCCACGACGGGGAACACACTGGTCACGCGCTCGCCGGTGTCAAGCCGGAACAACGTGACACCCATCGACATCCGCCCGGTGATGCGGACCTGATCAGACGGCACACGGATCAGGCGGCCGGCATCCGTCACCATCATCACGCCATCACCCTGGCGCACGGCAAACGTGCCGGCCACGGCTTGGCCTGTGCGCGACGAAAGTGTGATGCCGCCAATGCCCTGCCCGCCGCGACCCATCACGCGGTATTCGTAAGCGGATGTGCGCTTGCCGAATCCGACATCGGTGACGGTGAGCAAAATTTCCTCGGCCGCTTCGAGCTCGGCGATACGTTCAGCTGAGAGCGACAAATCTATTGCCGATTCTTCGCTGGCATCGATTGGCAACGGCAGCAATTCTTCCTCATCCGGCGCACGGCGCTTGGCCGAGGCCACTTTGAGATAGGCCATACGTTCATCATTGGACACGTCGATATGGCGCAGCACGGTGAGGCTGATCACCTCATCGGTTTTGGCGAGCTTGATGCCGCGCACGCCCGAGCTATCCCGCCCGGCGAACACGCGCAGATTTTCATCGGTGATCTGGCAGCGCAGCGCGCGGCCCAGCTTGGTGGCGAGCATCAGATCGTCGCCATCGCGGCAGGTGGCCACACCGATCAGCGAATCGCCCTCATCGAGCTTCATGGCAATCAGGCCGGAGGAACGCACATTCTTGAAGTCCGACAGTCGGTTGCGCCGGATGCCGCCGGATTTGGTGGCAAACACCAAATGCAGGTTCTCCCACAGGCTCTCATCCTGCGGCAGCGGCAGCACGGCGGTGATGCCATCCCCGCCCAGATCGGGCAGCATGTTCACCAGCGCACGGCCTTTGGATGTGGGCGAGCCTTCGGGGAGCTTCCACACCTTCTCACGATAGGCTTTGCCGCCCGAGGAAAAGAACAGCACGAATTGGTGGGTGTGTGCGTTGAAGCTGCGTGTGACGATATCGTCACCGCGCGTGCCCGCACCGGAGCGACCACGGCCGCCACGGTTTTGCTCGCGGAAAATATCGAGCGAGGTGCGCTTGATGAAGCCATCACGGGTGATGGTGACCACCATCTGTGCGGGGTCGATCAGGCTTTCATCGTCCTGATCAGCACCGCCTTCAACGATTTCGGTGGCGCGTGGCGTTGCGATTTCGGCGCGCACCGTCGCAAGCTCCGCCTGCATCACTTCCATGCGGCGGATATGGCTGCCGATGATGGCGAGCAGATCGGCGATCTTAGCCGCCACTTCGGCCATCTCGGCCCGAATCTTTTCCTGCTCCAGCCCGGTCAGGCGTTGCAGGCGGATATCCAAGATAGCGCGGGCCTGTTCTTCGGTGAGGCGGACAGTGTTCGCCTCCGTCACCACATTGCGCTCATCTTCAATGAGGTTGAGCAGCGGTGTCACATCCATCGCAGGCCAATCGCGCGCCATCAGCGCCAGGCGGGCGGCAGCGGCATCGGGTGAGGCGCGAAT
>CAIZGT010000625.1 GCA_903932545.1 uncultured Rhodospirillales bacterium | reverse complement strand
TATTTCGGATCCAAAGTGCGCAGATCACTGGTGTCGTACCAGTTGTAAAAATGGCCTCGGAACTTTTCCAGCTTGGCCATGGCGGCAAAGCTCGCATCAAGCCGTTCCATGGCGTCCAGCGTGCCGAGCCAGCCGAAATCATGCGCCGCCGAGACCGAGAGCAGATAGAGCCCGATATTGGTGGGCGAGGTTCGGTGCGCGACGACCGGCTTTGGGGTCTCCTGAAAATTGTCGGGCGGCAGCATGTTGTCTGCGGCGGTGACAAATGTCTCAAAGAAGCGCCACGTCCGACGCGCCACCAGTCTGAGCACCAGAGCGTCGGCCGGCGTGACCGACACATGACCAGAGGTTGGTGGTGGTAGACTCGCCCAATACGCGACCAGCGGAGACGCCAGCCATAGAGCGAGGAACGGCGCGGCGATCATCCAGCTCCGTTGTCCAGAAGCAGCGAGAATGACGATCGCAATCCCCGCAGATGCGAAACTTGCGGCCATCTGGCGGGCGAGTTGACGGCGGTCGAACTGAAAGTCGTTATTGGTCTGCGCTGCGGTCGCCCACTCCAGCAAATGTGTCCGACTGATAAATAATCGAAACAATGTGCGCGCCACTGCATCGACCATGATCCAGGCCTGATGGGCAAGGAAGGTGATGAGAAATCCACACTGAAGCAGCCCCTGGGCAAAATCGCCCCGCAGTGTCAGCAGATGATTGCGCACCGAAACGCCCGCGCGGA
This sequence comes from uncultured Rhodospirillales bacterium, assembly GCA_903932545.1. Lineage (GTDB taxonomy): Bacteria > Pseudomonadota > Alphaproteobacteria > Acetobacterales > Acetobacteraceae > CAIQQQ01. The sequence continues at coordinate 3,961 of CAIZGT010000625.1, read as the reverse complement.
TTGGGAACACGCTGGAAATCGCAGGCAGCAACGGAGGCAGCAGCAGGGTCAGCAGGATATACGCGGTCCAAGCCCCAGCGACGGGCAGTGGCAGCAACCAACCGGCCAGTAAGGCCAGCAGTGTGGCCGGTGCCGAGAGTGAGCGACGGAGATTGTCGAACAGCTTCCATCGCCCCATCAGCGGAATTGATGTTGCATTCGAACCGTTCTTTGATGTGCGGTTGAAGCCGAATATCCAAGGCAGCAATTGCCAATCGCCCCGCACCCAACGGTGCTGACGCGCGGCAGAGACGGCGTAGCGTGACGGAAACTCCTCAACCACTTCGATGTCGGATGCCAAACCCGAACGGGCAAAGATGCCCTCCAACAGATCGTGGCTGAGCATTGAATTCTCTGGAATTTGCTCGCCAAGTGCGGCCTCAAAGACGTCAACGTCATAGATTCCTTTACCGCAATAGGAACCCTCCTCAAACAAATCTTGGTACACATCAGAGACCGCAGCAGCGTACGGGTCGAGCCCATTTGGCCCAGAAAATGCGCGTTGAAACAGTGACCCCTCGCTCCCAACCGGCAGTGACGGGGTAACACGGGGCTGCAACATGCCGTGGCCAAGCACGACCAAGCCCAGTTGCGGATTGAAGATCGGTCGATTGAGCGGATGCGCGATCTTACCGACCAACCGCCTTGCAGCGCCAATTGGCATACGGGTGTCCGCGTCCAGCGAGATCACATAACGAATGCCAGGCGGCAGCGCAGCCGAATGGCCGTCAATTGCGATAAAGCTCGTATCTGTGGCACCGCGCAGCAGGCGATTGAGTTCATGCAGCTTGCCACGCTTGCGCTCCCATCCGAGCCACATCCCCTCTCTCTCGTTCCAGATCCGATGACGGTGGAGCAGGAAAAAGCGCTGATCCGAGACGGCGGTGCCGCTGCTACTTCTTTGCGGCGTGGAATAGCGAAGGTTCAATCTCGCGATCCCGGCGCTTACCGCGTCCAGAAGTGGGCCATCGTCAGAATCGTGTTCGACCCTGCAGTCGCGCCAGTCGGAGATCAGTGCGAATGAAAAATTATCATCCGGATTGGAGAGATAATGCGCCTCAAGTCTGTCGATTTCCTCTTCGATCATCGCTGTACCAGTCAGCAATATTGGTACAACGACAATGGTGCTCAGGTCTGTCGTAATACCATTGCGCAGTTCCAATCCCGGCAGAACCTTGCCGCCAACCTGTTGGGTGATCCCGCGGTTCACCAGGGCAACGGCGATGTCAGTGGTCGGAACGATGCCAACAAACGCGAGCACTAGAAGCTGCCAGTTCGCCATGCCAAGAGACGAGAGCGCCCATAAAATCAGCGCCAGAATGATCGCTGTGGCGATGGCGATCATGCCGACATAGCTCATCACGCCAAGATCGGCGTTGAGGCGGAAGAGCCATTTGCTGAACGGCACTCGACAGCCAAGTTCGGCCTCGAAAGCGGCGCGGCCACGGCCGATGAGGTGGTATCCAGGATCATTCTGACAGAGTTCGGGCGTCGGATGGTCGGCGTTCTGCACCTTCGCACGCGCGCTCGAAGCAACAGCGCGCTGCGCGACATCTACTTCCGTCACACGTGATTCCCGCGCAATTTCCTCGATGGCGTGTCGGTAAAGATCGCGGGATGGAAAATCCATCGCGGCAAAATCGCTTGCGCTCCGCAGCACCGCATCCACCGGACTGACGCTCTCGAAAAACTCGGCCCAATTGATCATTGAAACCAAGCGCATGCTCATAATCACGTTGCGCACCGTGACGTCGATCGCACTCTGGGTCTGAAATTCCTGGCGAACAATGTCTTCGATGCTCGTCCCTTCAGCCGCCAGACGCTTATTCAACCAATGTAACTCTGGCGTGGTATGGGGGTCGTGGTCGCGCAAGCGCTGGGCGAGTTCAACGGCGAACGCCGCCGACCACGGCGCTTGATCAAGCTCGCGCAGTGCCTTGGACGCGACCTCGGCAGAGCCATCGGCATTCTTGGAAAACTGGTCTGCGAGCCGATCAGCCAGATGGATTGCCGATTGTTGAGCAGTGATCGCCTCGGCCAGACGGCGAAGATTTTCGACCAGCGTGATGCGCAGGGTAATTGAGAGAGCCCATAATTCACCAATCGTCAGCGGATTGACCCGCTGATAAGCGTCGACAAAGCGCTTGAGCCGTTCCGCGTCAAATGCACTGTCAGTGTGGGCCACGACGGCCCAGGCAATACCAAACACCCGCGGATAGCCCTGCAACGGCCCCGCCGCCAACTTTGGCAGTTTGCGGTAAAAGCCCGGCGGCAGGTCGCTTTTGATCTCTCGTATCTGCTCGTCGACGATATGAAAATTGTCCAGCAGCCATTCTGCCGCAGGTGTAATCGGCTGCTGGGCCGAATGCGCCCGAACGACGGCTAGATACGTTTCTGTTAGGACTTTTGTATTGTCATACAGCCGCTTAGCAAGCGGTCGCCCCCTGGCCGTGACGGGAGAAATGAGCTGTGCTGCCGCGAGTGTTTGCGCGTGCTGCTCCAAACGCTCAACGCCGAACAGTTCAGCCCGGATCGGAGTCTCGGGCAGTTTCAAGCCAGCTTGTTTAAACATTCGCAAGGAGAGTGTGCTCACTTTGTCACTCCGACGGTTCGTATTGGCCGTACGGATCGCTGTTCAAGTAAAATAATAAAAATCACGACTATAGTAGTTAGCAGATCGTTGTGAAATTATTTACGCGTATAATTGTTATACATTGAGTGATAAAAAACTTTAACATATTTAATATTTTAAGAAATTTTGGCGGAGGTTCGCGATACATCTTCGCTGATCAGATATTTACAGATCGCGCGTGCGTTACCTCATCTGACATGGCCAAGATAAGAAGATAGCTATTGGTCGCTTGCGGTGTCAGGTTCGGAACCTACTCAAGGATGTCCGAGCGCTAAACACCGCTCCAAACCCTGTGCGACATAACCACTGGGCATTATTGCCGCCGAGGCGTGCCATTGAAGTTGCTGCTCGGGCGCAGCTCAGCACGGCGCGCGCTGGAGGCGGAGGCCATCATCGTTCATCCCGAACGCCTGAGTTTTTGCCAAGCTGTAATGTCGCGTTGCCGAAGCCTGGTTTCGGCGATTGTGTCCCGAAGCGGCTTGCCGCGGGCGCGAAGACGGCAGTTGTAATGCGCGATAACCGCATTCATCGAAAGCGCCACGCGATCGGCGAACCGCGAGAGGGGACTGCCGATCTCAAAGCCGACCAGCGCGTCCCAAAGCGCATCCGGCTCTTGGAGTATGCTCGCCGCCCGGTCAGATGCCGGGCTTTAAATGTAGCGGGCCAGCGGCGCATCGTTTACGGGCTTCGCAATCGCCCCTAACAACGCCTGCTGAAGTTGAGCCCTCTGCGGCGCCGGATCATCAAGCGCATAACGTGCCTGTCAGCCTGATAAGGCTTCTTCTCAGGCCGCTTTGGCCGCCGCTCGTGCGGCCAGCTTCTCTTCCTCGGTCCAGACTTTGCGTTCGCGCTTTTGCGGCTGCTTGATTTCTTTGACCGGCCCACCGCCCAGCACAGGTGCACGCTTGGTCGAGTTCCGCGCCGCTTCCGAATGCCACGGGTGATCGGCGTGCACCGGCAGGCGGGTGCCGATTTCGCGCTCCACATCGTGCAGCCAAGCGCGCTGCTCGGCATCGCAGAGCGTGACGGCATAGCCGCTGCGCCCAGCGCGGCCGGTGCGGCCAATGCGGTGGACATAGCTTTCTGGCAGGCTTGGCAGATCGTGATTGAAAACATGCGTGACTGTCTCAACATCGATACCGCGCGCGGCGATATCCGTCGCCACCAGAACCTGCACGGTCCCGGTCCGGAAGGCGTCCAGCGCCCGCTCCCGCTGGCCCTGCGACTTGTTGCCGTGCAGAGCCTCAGCCGTAATGCCCGCCTCGGTGATGAACGCGCAGACTTCGTTGG
>CAIZGT010000624.1 GCA_903932545.1 uncultured Rhodospirillales bacterium | reverse complement strand
GAGTGATGTTGAAAACAGAAGCAAGAGGCAAAAGAAAATGTCAGAGAATCATATGATGAATAGCTTGTCACATGCGCGTAATGCAGTCGGAACGGTGGGAACGATGAATTCGCATGCCCGTAAAGCAGTCGTTGTCGACGTCGAATCGCGGCATAATATTTCAGTGATCCGCAACACCATGCTTGAAATGGTGCGCAAAGATGGCCGCGATTTGACCGCTCGCCAGTTGACCGCGCTACTGAGCGTGTATCTGAAGGACGAAACGCAAACCGTTACGAGCCTCGCCAACATGCTCAACGTGTCTCGTCCTGGTGTGACACGCATTCTTGATCGTCTGGTGGACGCCGAACTCGTCAGCCGCGCCGAGGACAAGCAAGATCGCCGTCGCGTGCTGATCCGTCGCACCCGTGAAGGCGCCCGCTTCGTGCAGACCCTGGCAGAAATGGCGGGCAAGGCTGGCGACAGCGTGCAGTAAGATTATCGGGCGGAGGTGCTGCGCACTTCCGCCCCACGGGTTACGACCGAAACGCCGCCCCGCCATCCACGTCCAGCACCGTTCCGTTGACATAGCCGCACGCTGGGGACGCCAAAAATGCGGCTGTGCGGCCGATTTCTTCGGGGTCGATCAAACGCCCGAGCGGCAAGTTGATCAGCATTTCCTCCCAACGCCCCTCATCCCCAAATTTATCTTTCGCGCGGGTTTTGGCGAGTGAGATAATGCGGTCCGTGCGCGTCTGGGCTGGATTGATGCCAAAGCAGCGCACCCCCCAATCCCCAGCCTTCGCTCCCACCGCCGAGGTGAACGCCATCAGCGCCGCATTGCCGGTGCCGCCGCAAATATAGTCATAGCGCGGCGTACGGCCGGCATTGCCGATAATGTTGACGATGGTGCCAGCACCGCGCCCCTTCATCGCAGCAAGGAAAAGCTGGGTCAGGTGAATATAGCCCATTACCTTCAACGCCCACGCCGCCTCCCAACGCGCCATGGTTAAATCAAGCAGTCCACCGCCTGGGATTGCCCCTGCGTTGTTCACCAGAATATCGACATCGGGAAACTCTGCGGCCAGCGCCTCGCGTGCGTAGCCATCGGAAAGATCGGCGGCATGGGTCGCAACACTGCCAGGCCCCTGCAAGCCACGCGCGGCTTCAGCCAGTTTCTCGCCGTCCCGCGACACTAAAATCACGTCACAGCCTTCCGCCAGGAACATTTTCGCCGTCGCCAGGCCGATCCCCTTGGAGCCGCCGGTGACGAGAACGCGCTTGCCTGCAAGATGTAGGTCCATTCTAGGCCTCCGTTGGGTGGGCTCGCGTGAACCAGTCACAGATTGCCGAGCCAGTGGTAAAGATCGTCTTGTCGCTCGCCCGCAGCAGATCGAGCATTTGGCGCAATTCGTGGATGCGATGCGGCACCGCGATCAGATGCGGGTGCAGGCCGATGGCGAGCACGCGCGGCTGTGTCTCAGCCTCGTGCTCAAAGCAGCGCAGCGTGTGTTCGAGTCGCTTGAGCATCTCGCCAGTGGCGTGGCGCTCTATCGCGTAGATGATCGAGTCGTTAACTTCGAGGTTATACGGCATCGCCACCAGCGGGCCGTTCTTGGTGGACAGATAGCCCGGCTGATCGTCAATCACCCAGTCACACACATAATCGATGCCATTCTGCACCAGCAACTCCGGCGTCTCGACCGTCTCACGCAATCCGGGCGAGAGCCAGCCACGCACAGCTTGTCCGGTAAAGGCGCTGATCTTCGCCACACACGCAGCAATCAACGCCGATTCGCCGCCTTCCACATGATTGCTTGCCTTCTGGTGCATGCCGTGGCCGATGAACTCCCAGCCCGCTTTCAGCATCGCTTCAGCTGCTTGCGGATAGGCGTCGATCACACCGGCGTTGAAGCTGGTGGAGGCGGGCAATCCATCGAGCAATTCCAAAATGCGCGGCATCCCGGCGCGCATGCCGTAATCCGCCCAGGAGAAATTCGGCACATCCGGCACCGTCTCCCGCCCATGCGGCGGGGTGACGATGGTGCGCGGCATCGGCTGGTCGAACTGCCAATGCTCCACGTTCACCACCAGATGCACGAGAATAGATTTGCCGTGCAGCGGCGGAAGATGCGGGTTTGAGGAGGAGAGGCGATAGGGAATGCGCGGGTTTGCCATGCGTTCAGTCCTAATGAACCCCCCGCATCTCGGCCATGATCTCGGCCTTGAAGCGGGTGAACTCAGCAGAGGTCAGCGCGTCCAGCGTGCGCGGGCGGGGGAGGGTGATCGGGATATCGCGGGTGATCCTACCAGGGCGCGCGGTCATCACGCACACGCGGTCTGCCAGCAAAATCGCCTCGTCGATATCATGCGTCACGAACAGCACGGTGGTTTTCAGGCTCTGCCAGACATCGAGCAGCAACGCCTGCATTGACAGCCGGGTTTGTGCGTCCAGTGCGCCGAACGGCTCGTCCATCAGCAGCGCGCGGGGTTGCATCACAAACGCGCGTGCAATGCCAACGCGTTGCCGCATACCGCCGGAAAGTTGCACCGGCAGGGCAGCATGGAAATTCTCCAACCCCACAATGCGCAGAATCTCCGTCGCGCGCGGCTCATACTCGGCGCGCGAAATACGCTGTACCTTGGGGCCAAACACCACATTCTCCCACACGCTGAGCCAGGGCAGCAACGCCGCTTCCTGAAACACCACACCGCGATCCGGGCCGGGCTTGGTGACGGGTCGGCCGTCAAAACTCATTGTGCCTTCACTGAGTTTCTCAAAGCCCGCCACGAGGTTCAGGAGTGTCGATTTCCCACAGCCGGACGGGCCGAGCAGTGCTACGAACTCGCCCTCGCGCACGGTTAAATCCACGCGGTCCAACGCGCGCACATCGCCATAGGTTTTGGCAACCTGGGTGAAGTTGATGGTGCTCATCAGGCGTTGAACGATTGCAGGCGACGCCAGCGCAGCAGGGCGAATTCCAGCTGCACAATTGCCCAGTCTGACATAAAGCCGAACAGGCCAATCGAGACCATGTCGGCAATCACAATATCCATACGTCCCACGTAATACGCATCCCATAACACATAGCCGAGGCCGGATTTCACCGCGACAATCTCGGCCACAATCACCGCGGTCCAAGCGATGCCGAGGCCGATGCGCAGGCCGGTGAACACGGCGGGGAGGGCGGCGGGCAGCACCACGCGGCGGAGGATATCGATCTTGGATGCCCCCATCATCAATGCCGCACGGATCCAGGTTTTATCCACGTCACGCGCGCCTTGTGTGGTGTTGACCACAATTGGATAAAACGCACCGATGGCGATCAAGAAAATTGCGCCAAAATCGCTGATACCATAGATCGCAATCGAGATCGGCAGCCACGCGGTGATCGGAATCGGTCGCAGCCATTGAATCGTCGGGTCCACCAAAGCGGCTGCGAGCTTGGACCAGCCGAGCACGATGCCGAGCGGAATTCCCACCACAATCGCCATCGCAAAACCTTTGGCAACCCGAAAGCTGGAGAATGCGACAGCATCAATCCAATTGCCGATATAGGGTGATAAGCTCATCGGCCCCGGCGTGCCAAAGCCCCAAATCAGCCAAGCTTTCCACACCCGATCCGGCGTCGGCAACGCGCCCCCTGCCAGCGCGCCATCGTGCCCGGCGAGTTGCCAGAGCACGATCAGCACGATTGGCAGCAGCATAGCAAGGCCGGATTTGGCCCAACGCGCGTTAAGCATCAGCTCCGCATCGCGGTGTTCAAGAACCCGCCATCCCAATACTGATCAATCTCACCCGACACATCCTTCGGGATCACGCCCAACTCGTTGAACGCCTTGGCCTGACGCTTGATCTGGTCTGGCGTGATCACCGGGCCAAGTTGGATCACCTCAGCCACTTTCAGCGACACCGCCGGATCAAGCCCGGTCATCTGCGCAATCGCCGCGCCAAAGGCTGGCATCGATGCTGCGAGTTCTTTCATCTTCGCCACATAGGCATTCACGAAAGCCTGCACCGCCGGGCGCTTCTCGCTCGCCGCCGCCTTGCTCGCCACAATCATGCCGAGTTCCGCGCCCACCGATTTGGAGACCGAGTAATCCAGCCCCTTTGCGAAATAACCATAGCCCTTCATCACCGGAACCGATTCAAACGGCTCCCAGGTAACAATGCCATCCACGTCGCCCTTCTCCAGCGCCATGTCGAAATTCGCCCCGCCGCCCTGCACGTTCACAGCGGTGAAGGAGTTATACGTAATGCCTTTTTCGATCAGCGTGGCGGCGAATTGGAACCAGACGGCCGAACCGGGTGCGATGGCGAGCTTCTTGCCCTTAATATCGTCCCAGGTCTCAAACTTCGTGCCGTTACGGCCGATCACGTATTTCGGCGAGCCGCCAACGCCCATGATGCCGACCATGTTTGTCGAACCATTGGCGAGTGCAATGGCCAGATCTGCCGGGCCGACCGACGAGACATCCAACGAGCCCGCCAGTAGAGCAGTGCGAGCGTCGGCATAGCGGGCGAATTCTACGAGCTTCAGCTCGATACCCTGCTTCTTCAAATCGTCGGCAATCAGCACGACGGGTGCAAGATGGCCAACTTTCTGATAGCCGACGGTGAGCGTGACCGGCGCCGTGTCCGCCCGGCTGGAAGTGGGCAGGCTGGCGGCGAGGCCCAAAGCGGCGAGACCGCCCGAAAATGCGCGACGTTGCATCTGTTCGTTCCCTCTAACTTGTTAAAGTCTTCTTCTTCAGCGTCCGGTGAACAAGGGATCGCGTTTCTCTTTGAACGCGGATTGCCCCTCTCGGTAATCGGCACTTGCGAAGCATGCCGCGACCAATGCATCAACCGCGCCAACATCGCGTTCCGTCTCAGGACGTATGATTTCCTGCAGTGCGCGCTTGATCGCCTTGAGCGTCAAGGGAGCATTTATGGCGATGCGGGCAAGATAGGCTTCGGCCTCAGCCGCGAAGCTTTCCTGCGGAAATATTGAATTCACAATGCCCATCTGAGCCGCCTCGGGGCCGTGGATGATCCGCG
>CAIZGT010000623.1 GCA_903932545.1 uncultured Rhodospirillales bacterium | reverse complement strand
TCCAGCCCTTGAGATCGGCGACTCCTCGCGCGTCGCGCTGGGGGACCAGTTGGTGATGGCAGCCGGTGGCGGGCTGGCGCGGGCGATGGAGACCAAGTTGGTCGGCCGCCAGGAATTCGCGGGTTATTGGGAATATCTGCTCGACGAGGCGCTGTTCACCGCGCCGGCGCATCCGTTCTGGAGCGGCTCGGCGCTGATTGATGCTGATGGCAGGCTGATCGGCATCGGCTCGCTCATTCTGCAACAAGGCGACAATGCCGGGCAGCGGGCTGACATGAACATGGTTGTGCCGATCAATCTGCTGAAGCCGGTTGCGCATAACCTGCTCACCACCGGAACCTCGGGCCTGCCCGCGCGGCCTTGGCTGGGGGTGTTTGTGATGGAGGGGGATAACGGGCTGGTCGTTGGCGGCATGGCGGATAATGGGCCGGCCGAGCGGGCCGGGGTGCGGGCGGGCGATCAGGTGGTGGGCATCGACGGCGAAGAGGTGAGTGAAGTCTCAGCACTTTGGCGGGCGCTGTGGGAAAAGGGCAATGCCGGGGCGGCGGTGCGACTGGACATCATCCGCGACGGCAATCCGCTGACGATTCGTGTGATCACCGGCGATCGCAGCAAGGCGCTGCGCAGCCCCCGGATGCATTGATCAGCCCCGCGCTGCCTCGTCCAGCACGTCGCCGATTGAGCCCATCGGATCAATGCCCATCACCTGGGTGGAGTGCCACAGAGCGAAGAAAAGCAGGCTCCAGGCCGGCTGTGCGTTGCCGACGGCTTTGGCGATGCAGGCCATCACCACATCGGGTGGCACCACGGCAGCCACACCGGGTTGTGCGGCGATCTGGCGGGCCAGTGCCTCGCCACGCTGGGCGATCCAGCCGCCGACCGGGGGTTTGAAGCCCTTTTTGCGCGCCCAGGCACCCGATTCGGGAAACACGCTTGCGAGCCAGGAGCGCAGCAGCTTCTTGCCAATGTTGAGCCCGACCTTCTCCTGATCGGGCAATGAGAAGGCGAACTCCGCCACCAGCGGATCAAGGAACGGCGTGCGGCCCTCCACGCCATGCACCATCAAGGTGCGGTCGAGCTTGATCAGCAGATCGTTGGGCAGCCATTCCTGGCAATCGACAAACTGCGCGGCCTGCACGCCACTCAGCGCACCGGCTGCCGCCTCAGCGCGCGCGATGCCATCTCGCCAGCCGGAGAGGCCGGGAATGTCGTGGCCGAACACCCCGCCGGAGCGCGGCTTGCGGACGAACCAGCGCAGCGGCGCGCTGGCTTTGCGATAGCGCGCATAGCCGCCGAACAATTCATCCCCGCCCTCACCACAAAGCGTGACTTTCAGCCCATCGGCGCGCGCGGCACGGCCCAGCATCCAGCTTGGCAGCACGGCGGCATCGGCGGTTGGGTCATCGATGCAGGCGGCGATTTGTGGAGCAAGATTCCAGAAATCTGCCTCACCCATCTCCACCCGCTCACAATCGGCCCCCATCACATCGGCCAGACGGCGCGCCTCGACGGTTTCATCAACGCCCGAAGCCCCCGCCCAGCCGCAGGTGAGGGCCTGGATGCGGTTGCCGGTGAGCCGGGTCATCAACGCCAGCAAGGCGGCGGAATCGACGCCGCCAGAGAGGAAAAGGCCGTATGGCACGTCTGATTGCAGATGGGCGGCGACCGAGCCTGCGAGCACGTCCTCGATCTGACGCAGCGCCTCCTGGTGACTGATGCTGCGCGGGCGACCTGCGGGCAGGGCGGTGCTGCGATGGCGGTTGATGATGCGGCCTTGCTCGATCACCAAGGTTTCACCGGGCAACACCCGCACAATACCGGGGAAAATCGTCTCCGCGCCGGTGGTGAATTTCAGTTGCAGCAGCTCTGCCACCTTGCCCGGCAGCGGCGTGCGCGTGCCGAAGCCTGCGGCGAGCAGCACTTGCGGCTCTGAGGCGAAGGCGAACATTTCGTTGGTTTGGGCGTAATACAGCGGCTTGATGCCGAACGGATCACGCGCCAGCACCAGCCGGTTTTGCAGCGGATCATGCACCGCCAAGGCATACATGCCGCGCAAACGGTCGGCGAAACCAGTGCCGAACGTGTCATAGATAAAGACTGGCGGCTCACAATCCGAGCGGGTGCGGAACGGCGCGGTGGACATCGCGCGGCGCAGTTCGGAATTGTTGTAGATTTCGCCGTTGCCAATCAGGGCGGTGCCGCCGATTGGATCATTGGAAATCCCGAACAGCGGCTGGTCGCCGGTTTCCAAATCCACAATGGCGAGGCGTGCATGCAGCAAGGCGCAGCCCCCGCGCACCATCTGGCCAAACCCATCCGGCCCGCGAGGCGCCAGGGCTTTCTGCATGCGGCTGAGCATGAAGGCGGGCGGCTGCTCGCCGTCGCATGTCATCACGCCCGCAATACCGCACATAGCCAGCCCTCCAATAGAGACAAGGCTTACAACTGTGCAACCGTTTGCGCCAAGTCACACGGTTCAGATGTGGCTCTCGGCGAAGTCACAAAGAAGTGCTATCCGCCGCGCCATGCGCATTCTGTTCATTACATCCAGCCGAATCGGCGACGCGGTGCTCTCAACCGGCTTGATCGAGCACTTGCTGAAAAGCCACCCGGATGCCCGCTTCACCATCGCCTGCGGGCCGGTGGCGGAAGGAGTGTTCGCGCGGATGCCGAACCGGGATCGCACGATTGTGCTGCACAAGCGCGGGCGCGGGCGGCACTGGCTGGAATTGTGGCGCGAGGCGGTGGGCATTCGTTGGGATTTGGTGGTGGATATTCGCGGCTCACTGATCTCGTATTTGGTGCGCACCCGCCGCCGCGCGGTGATGCGCAAATCGGCGGGGCACAAAACGCTGCAACTGGCGCGCTTGCTCAAGCTGGATCACGCGCCGATGCCGGTGGCTTGGACCGCGCCGGAAGATCGCGCGTTGGCTGCGCGGTTGCTGCCCGACGGTGCGCCGCTGATCGGGCTGGGGCCGACGGCGAATTGGAGCGGCAAGGTTTGGCCTGCCGAGCGCTTTGTGGCGTTCGCGCATCTGCTTGCCGCGACAATTCTGCCCGGTGCGCGCGTGGTGCTGTTCGCGGGCCCCGGCGCGCAGGAAGCCGGGCAGATTGCGCCGGTGCAGACGGCGATGCCTGAGGCGATTGATCTCACCGCCAAGCTCGATCTGCCGCAAGTGGCGGCGTGTTTGGCGCGCTGTGCGATTTTTATCGGCAATGACAGCGGCCTGATGCATATCGCCGCCGCGAGCGGCATTCCCACCATCGGGTTGTTCGGCCCCTCCCCCGTGGCCGAATACGCGCCCACCGGATTGCGCGCGATGCCGGTGGTTTCGATGAGTGATCGGATGGACGATATCAGCGTGGACGCGGCGTTGGCGGCGGCGCGGACATTGCTTGAAAAATAGAACGCCGCGGGTGATGCGGGCGACAGAATGCTTGAGTCCAGCCAGCGGATGTGGCGTTTAATGGCGGATGGATTTGGTCCCTTCCCCCTCCCCCGCGCTTGAGACGATTGCCGCCAATCTGCGGACGATTTTGCGCGGGGTGATGGCGGCGTTGGGGGCTTGGCGGGTGGAATATGCGCTCGCAATGCTGCTGCATCGCCGGGTGAGCGTGACCCTTGAACGGATCGAGCGGATGCTGGTGCGGTTCCAGGCGGGCAAGCTGCGGCAAATTCCAAATCGAACACGGGCGACGGCACGGCAGGTGCGCAACACACAAGGCGTTCGATTGCCGCGTCGGTTCGGCTGGCTGGTGCAGATTGGCGCGCATCATGCGGCCTGCGCGGGCTCGCAATTGCAGACGGTGCTGACCACTCCCGAAATGGCGGAATTGCTGGCGCAATCTACGCAGGCACAGCGGATTCTGCGGCCATTGTGCCGCGCTTTGGCGGTTGAACTGCCTTGGGTGGTGGGCACCGCGCGCGTGCGCGCCACGCAAGACCGCCAGACGCGGCGGCGGGTGCGAAAGCCTCGTCCCAAGCCAGAGCCATTTCGCATTCCGCTGCCGCGCGGT
>CAIZGT010000622.1 GCA_903932545.1 uncultured Rhodospirillales bacterium | reverse complement strand
GTCTCGAACCATGGCGGCCGCCATCTTGACCACGGCCGCGGCTCGCTCGATGTGCTGCCCGAAGTGCTTGCCGCCGTCAGCGGCCGCGCCAAGGTCTATGTCGATGGCGGCTTCAGCCGCGGCAACTGGGTCGAGGATAGGATCGAACTCCCTGATTTGGCTTACCTCAAGGCAAAGCTTCGCAAGTTTGGTGCCATCATGCCAGACTGCCCGCCTGATCGGGAGGACATGGCGATGGCGTTCAACACCGATACCTACCGCGTGGCCGAAGGCGAGGCGGTGGATCTGCACAAACGTCCGACGCGGATCGCGCCGCTATGCGACTCAAAGCACCAATATCGCAAACAATTGGCGCGACATGTGGCGGAGTTGGCCGAGCAGCAGCAATTGTTCTACGCCGCCAATTCGCACGCGCTGCTGCTGATTTTCCAGGCGATGGATGCGGCGGGTAAAGACGGCACAATCAAGCATGTGATGTCGGGGGTGAACCCGCAAGGCTGTCAGGTGTTCAGCTACAAACACCCTTCCGCTTTGGAATTACAGCATGATTTTCTCTGGCGCACCACGCGCGACCTGCCCGAGCGTGGCAAAATCGGCATCTTCAACCGCTCCTATTATGAAGACGTGCTGATCGTGCGCGTGCATCCCGAATTGCTGCACGCCGAAGGGCTGGCAGATCGGGCGAGTGAGGATGACGGCATTTGGGCGCGGCGTTACAAAGCGATCAACGGCCTGGAACAGCACCTCTGTCATTCCGGCACGCGGGTGGTGAAGTTCTTCCTGCACATCTCCAAGCACGAGCAGGCGAAGCGGTTCATCGAGCGGATTGATGATCGTGAGAAGAACTGGAAATTCACCGATGCTGATATAGCAGAGCGCAAATTTTGGCCGGATTATATGAAAGCCTATCAGCACGCGCTGAGTGCGACGAGCACGGATGCAGCGCCGTGGTATGTGATCCCGGCCGATGACAAACCCACCTGCCGCTTGCTGGTCTCACAGGTTGTGCTGGAGACAATGGCTGGGTTGAAGCTGGAATTTCCCAAACTGTCGAAGCAGCGGCGCGCAGAGTTGGTGGCGATTAGGGACGAGTTGGCGGGGTAGCCCGCATCAAAATGCGGAAATTACGTGCAAGGTCGGCATCTTTGATGCGGGCTACGGCGTGTCCAACACCTCCAAACAATGTCGCGCGATCATCTCGTCCTCATCCGTTGGAATCACGCGCACCACCACAAGGCTCCTTGGCGCCGAAATCACCGCGTCATTGCGCGCATTCGCCGCATCGTCGAGCACCACACCCAGCCATTGCATACGCGCACAAATCATCGCCCGCACATCAACCGAGTGCTCGCCCATGCCCGCGGTGAAGATCAGAGTGTCCAACCCGCCCAACGACGACACCAGCGCCCCGGTCTCACGCGCCACCCGGTAGGTGAAACTCTCCACCGCCTCAGCCGCGTGCGGATCGTCACTCCCCAACAACATGCGCATATCGGCACTCACGCCGGATATCCCGAGCAGGCCGGATTGGCTGTAGAGCAGCGTGGTCAAGCCCTCCGCGTCCAGCCCCTCGGTTTGCATCAAATACAGCACCGCTCCGGGATCAAGGCTGCCACAGCGCGTGCCCATGATAAGCCCGTCCAGCGCGGTCATGCCCATAGTGGTATCAATGCTCCGCCCTGCCAGCATCGCACACAGGCTGGCCCCATTGCCGAGATGGGCGGCAATCACCCGGCCATCTGCAGCATCAGGCGCGATCTCAGCCAAGCGGCGGGCGATATATTCATAACTCAAACCGTGAAATCCATAGCGCCGCATCCCTTTCGCGGTGAGGGAGCGCGGCAACGCCATGCGGGTGGCAACGTCCGGCTGGCTCTGATGAAAGCCAGTGTCGAAACAGGCAATCTGTGGCAGTTCGGGTGCCAGCGCCATCACCGCCGCCACGGCTGCCAGATTGTG
>CAIZGT010000621.1 GCA_903932545.1 uncultured Rhodospirillales bacterium | reverse complement strand
GCCACGGCGTTTGCAGGGGTGCCGCGATCCGTCCTGACAAGGCGGGGCTAGGCGTGCGCGGGGGGATGCGAATCCCGTTGCCCGTGGTGATCGCCGTCTTTGATCAGAATGGTCTGGACATCCGGACTTTGCACATGCGCGGCCAGAGTAAGCGCCAACTCCCACGGCACATCCGGATCGCATTGGCCTTGCAGCAGGCGGACCGGACAGGGCAGGACAAGCGGTGATTCCAGCACCAGATTTTGGCGACCATCTTCGATGAGATGGCGGGTGATGATCATGTCATCGCCATATTCGCTGGGGATGCGCAATTCGCCGTCGCGCAGCAAAGCGGCACGTTCAGCCGGAGCCATTTTCGCCCACATCAGGCGCTCAGTGAAATCGGGTGCTGCGGCAATGCCGACATAGCCTAGCAGCCGCGCGGGCATGGCACGCGCGAGCAGCAGGCCGATCCAGCCGCCCATTGAGGAGCCGATGAGCAAAATCGGGCCAGATACCTGGTCTGCAATTACCGCGGCGGCATCGCTCGCCCATTGGCCGATACCGCCATCGGTGAACGTGCCGTCACTCGCACCGTGGCCAGAATAATCCAGCCGCAGCATCTTGCGACCCTCGGCTGCACACCAATCGCGCACCGCCAGCGCCTTCGAGCCGTTCATATCCGAACGCAGACCGGGCAGAAACACCACGCAGGGGCCGCGCCCATCAAGTCGCGCCCAGGCAAGGCGGATGCCGTCACCGCGATCTAGATGGCCCTGTTGCTCCACTTGCGAGTCCTTTCAATTCGTCACACGCATGGTATAGCCCGCGCATGACCGTTTCGCCTCCCGCCAAGCCTGTGGTTCTGCAAGTTCTGCCCGCTTTGGGCGGTGGCGGTGTGGAGCGTGGCACCATCGAAATGACACAGGCCATCGTGCGCGCCGGTGGGGTGGCGCTGGTGGCGAGTGCGGGTGGGATGCACACGCATTCGGTTGAGCGCGCGGGCGGTCGTAATATTATTCTGCCGTTGGACAGCAAAAATCCGCGCCGCATCTATGCCAATGCGGGCAAGCTGGCGGAAGTGATTGCGGCTGAGCGTGTCAGCATCGTGCACGCACGCTCGCGTGCTCCGGCATGGTCAGCGTGGCTCGCGTGCCAGCGCACCGGCGCTCGGTTCCTGACCACGTATCACGGTGCTTATAACGAAAACGCATGGTTCAAGCGCCATTACAACGCGGTGATGGCCAAGGGTGAGATCGTGATTGCGATCAGCCACTTCATCGCCGACCTGATCATGGCGCGCCATGGCGTTGCGCCTGAGCGCATCCGGGTGATCC
The DNA here is from genome assembly GCA_903932545.1 of uncultured Rhodospirillales bacterium. Taxonomy (GTDB): domain Bacteria; phylum Pseudomonadota; class Alphaproteobacteria; order Acetobacterales; family Acetobacteraceae; genus CAIQQQ01. The sequence continues at coordinate 5,535 of CAIZGT010000621.1, read as the reverse complement.
ATCGCGGCGTTGATCCGGCGATTTTTGACCCGATGCTGGTCACGCCGGGGCGGTTGATCAACGTGTCCAAGTCCTGGCGGCTGGATGATGGTCAGCCGATCATTATGCTGCCGGGGCGGATTTCGCGCTGGAAAGGCCAAAGCGTACTGATCGAGGCACTGGCGCTGATGCGCAATCGTGAGGCGTGTGCTGTTCTGGTCGGTGACGATCAGGGCCGCCGCCGCCTCGTGCGCGAACTTTCCGAACAGGCCGAGCGCCTTGGCGTCTCGCGCCGCCTGCGCTTGGTTGGCCATTGCGACGATATGCCTGCCGCGCTGCGCTTGGCTGATGTGGTGGTGAATGCGTCCACCGACCCTGAAGCCTTTGGCCGCGTGGTGATTGAGGCGCAATCGATGGGGGCAATGGTGATTGCGTCTGACCATGGCGGCGCGGTTGAGACGGTGGAGCATGATGTGACCGGCTGGCGGGTGACGCCTGGCGACGCGCAGCAATTGGCGGATGCGTTGGATTATGCGCTCGCGCTGCCGGTGTCGGAACGCGAGATTATCGGCACGGCAGCGCGTGGCTCCGTGATGGCGAATTACACGACTGCGGCGATGCAGGAGAAAACACTGTCGGTTTACAGCGAGTTGCTCGGGTGAAACGCCGTATCCTGGTCATCCGACTCAGTGCTTTGGGTGATTTCGTGCTCTCATTCGGCCCGTTCGCCGCTATCCGTGCGGCGTATCCCGATGCTGACATCACTCTGCTCACCACCTCTGCTTTCGCCGCTATCGGCAATGCGGCGCCTTGGTTTGACCGGGTGATCATCGATACCCGCCCGCGCTGGTGGGATGTGCTGGCGCTTTGGCGGCTATCTCGTCAGCTGCGGGGCTTTGATTTCGTTTATGATTTGCAAACCTCTGGCCGTTCGAGCCGGTATTTTGTCTTGGCGGGTAAGCCGAAATGGTCGGGCATCGCGCGCGGTTGCTCGCATCCGCAATCCGATCCTGCGCGTGAGACGATGCACACCATTGAGCGCCAGCGCGATCAGTTGCGCATCGCGGGCATAACGGCGTTCCCACGGCCTGACCTGTCATGGCTGACCGACACCGCAACCCCTGATCTGACGGAGCGATTTGCGTTGCTGGTGCCTGGTGCTGCCCCCACCCGCCCGGCGAAACGCTGGCCGGTGCAGCATTTCGCTGAACTTGCCCGCGAACTCGCCAGGCGCGGGCTCACCCCGGTGGTGATTGGCGCGAAGTCTGAGGCGGCTCTGGGCGCGGCGATTGTCGAGACCTGCCCGGCGGCGTGGGATTTCACTGGCCAGACCAGCCTTGCCCAACTCTTCGCCATCGCCGCCCGCGCCGAACTGGCCATCGGCAATGACACCGGGCCGATGCATATCGCCGCCAGCACCGGCTGCCCTTGTATTGTGCTGTTTTCTAGCGACAGTGAGCCGAGTATGACCGCCCCGCGCGGCCCTTGCGGCGAGTGGCCAGTGGTTGTGCGCGAGAGCGTGTTGGCAGACCTTGCGCTTGCCAGGGTTGTCGAACGGCTGCCCTAGCGGCATAGAACGGGTCCGAATTTTCCATACGAGGACGCCATGCCCGCCATCACCCTGCCCGACGGTTCCCAGCGCAGCTTTGACGCGCCGGTGACAGGGGCCGAGGTTGCGGCCAGCATCGGGCCAGGCCTTGCCAAAGCTGCTTTGGCGATGAAACTCGACGGTAAGATTGTCGATCTGTCCACCGTGATTGCCGAGGACGCGAAGATCATTTTCATCACCCGCCGTGATGAAGACGCGCTGGAGATGATCCGCCATGATTGCGCCCATGTGCTCGCCGAGGCGGTACAGACGCTGTTCCCTGGCACGCAGGTGACAATTGGGCCGTCGATTGAGAATGGCTTCTATTACGATTTCGCCCGCAACGAGCCGTTCACCACCGCCGATTTCGCCGCAATTGAGGCGAAGATGCGCGAGATCGTGCAACGCAATTCGCCGTTCATCCGCTCCGAGCAGGATCGCGACGCGGCGATTGCGTTCTTTGAGGCGAAGGGCGAGCGCTTCAAGGCCGAGTTGATCCGCGATCTGCCCGGCACTGAGACGATCAGCTTCTACAGCCAGGGCGAATGGCTCGATCTCTGCCGTGGCCCGCATATGCGCTCGACCGGCGATATCGGCGGCGCGTTCAAGCTGATGAAGGTGGCCGGGGCCTATTGGCGTGGTGATCACACCAAGCCGATGCTTAGCCGCATCTATGGTACGGCGTGGCGCGATCAGAAGGAACTCGACGCGTATCTGCGCATGCTCGAAGAGGCGGAGAAGCGTGATCATCGCCGCATTGGCAAGGAGATGAACCTCTTCCATCTGCAGGAAGAAGCCACAGGCTCGGTGTTCTGGCATCCCAAGGGCTGGAAGATTTACCGCACGGCTGAGGCTTATATGCGCCGCCGCCTGGAAGCGACCGGCTATCAGGAGGTGAAAACGCCTCAGTTGGTGGATCGTGCGCTGTGGGAAGCCTCGGGACATTGGGAAAAATACCGCGAGAACATGTTCCAGGCCATCGTTGAGGATGAGGATAAAACCCTTGCGCTAAAGCCGATGAACTGCCCCTGCCATGTGCTAATTTTCCGCCAAGGCTTGCGCTCGTATCGTGAATTGCCGATGCGCATGGCCGAGTTCGGCGCATGCCATCGCTACGAGCCATCCGGCGCGCTGCACGGTATCATGCGGGTGCGGGCGTTCACGCAGGATGACGCGCACATCTTCTGCACCGAAGATCAGATCGCCTCGGAAACCGTGCAGTTCGTGGCGCTGCTCGATAGCATTTACAAGGATTTCGGCTTCGAGAGCTTCCGGGTGAAATTCTCCGATCGCCCCGAGAAGCGAGCAGGTTCAGATGACGTGTGGGATCGTGCCGAGGGCGCGCTGAAGGAAGCCTGCGCAATCGCGGGCGTGGATTATGAGCTCAATCCGGGGGAGGGCGCGTTCTATGGCCCGAAGCTCGAATTCGTGCTGCGTGACGCGATTGGCCGTGATTGGCAGTGCGGCACGCTACAGGTTGATTTCGTGCTGCCAGAACGACTCGACGCCGAATATGTTGGCGAAGATGGCGCGCGTCATCGCCCGGTGATGCTGCACCGCGCGATTTTGGGTAGCTTCGAGCGCTTCCTCGGGATTTTGATCGAACAATATGCCGGGCGCTTCCCGCTCTGGCTCGCGCCGGTGCAAATCGTTGTAGCACCTATCGTCTCAGATGCTGATGGCTATGCCGAAGAAGTTGCCGCCGCGTTCAAGGCGGCAGGGCTGGCGGTAACGACCGATCTTGCGAACGCCAAAATCCAGGCGAAAATTCGTGAACACTCGATGCAGCATGTTCCGGTGATCGCCGTGGTGGGCCGCAAGGAGGCCGAAGCGCGCACGGTGGCCTTGCGCCGGTTGGGGGTTGAGGCGCAAGAGACGCTCTCGTTGGATGACGCGGTGGCATTGCTGGCCGCTGAGGCCATGCCGCCCGATCTCAAGCGCCTGCGCGATTGATGCAGCCCTGCGTGGCGTTTGCGTGACATTGCTTGATAATCTGGCGTGGTATCATCACACAATACTGCGTGCGGTCTGGCCGGAAGCCAGCCTGCGCCCGCCCAGAAACTGAGACAGGAGACCACCATAGCCAGACCGCCGCTCCCCACGCCCAAGAATGATGGCCCCAGGGTCAATGAAGAAATTCGCGCCCCGCAAGTGCGATTGATCGACGAAGAAGGCGAAATGCAGGGCGTGATGACGGCGCGTGAAGCGCTGCTCAAGGCCTATGCTGTCGGCCTCGATCTTCTCGAAATCAGCCCGAACGCTGAACCGCCAGTGGTGAAAATTCTCGACTTCGGCAAGTTCAAATATGAACAGCAGAAAAAGAAGAACGAAGCCAAGAAGAAGCAGAAAGTCGTTGAAATCAAAGAAGTCAAGGTTCGTCCGAACATTGATGAAAATGATTACAACGTCAAAATGCGCGCCATGAAGTCGTTCATCGAAGAGGGTGACAAAGTTAAAGTCACGCTCCGCTTCCGTGGCCGCGAAATGGCCCACCAGGATCTTGGGATCAAAGTGCTGGAACGCATCCGCGCTGATATGGACGCGATGACCAAGGTGGAGCAGATGCCGAAGCTGGAAAACCGGCAGATGGTGATGGTTCTCACACCGCGCTGATTTGGTTGCATTGCTGTGTTGGTCAACGACGCCCAAACGCAAAAGCGGATGGGCGTCGTTGCGTTTGTATGACGCGCATGTTCGGGCTGGCTCACTATTCTTTCCAACACGGCGCTTTGCCCCGATAAAAAATTCAAACAATCTAAATCGATACAGTTTTGTTGAAATTTCACGAAAAAGTTACTTAATCCAATATGTTTCGGATAAGTCATATCGAAATCATGTGATTTACGTCACTTTTTCGGGTGGTTGATATCTGTCACGTTTTCCGTTGTCGAAGATGCTGTGCCGAGCTGGGGGGTGCGTAGTGCTCTTCGTCGAATGGGACAACGGAGATGTATAACAAAGGCGGATACCGCCACACGGCTTGGCCTCTGATGCGGTCGGCGCCATTTGCATCGCACACCTCGCAGCACTCTGCGTTGCGCCAATGGGCTGGTGTTGTGTTGAAATACCTCCCAAAACGCCCGATTGAACGATTGGCCGTGGCGCTGTTGATCGCTCTGGCACTTGCGGTGATTGGCGTATTCACCCTGAGCATTGATCGGCAAGATATGATCGATCGGCGCGAGCGCCGAGTGATGGTGTTGGTGCAGCAGGCCGCCCAACACATCGATGCAGCCCTACAGTCGTCTGCACTTTTGGCGCAATTGCTGGCCAATCGCCCGCCGGAGCCGGGTGGCGAGGAGGCGCTGCGCAGATTGCTCCTCGAAACCATGCAGCACGCACCCATGGTTTTTGCCGTGGTGTTGGCAGACCCAAATTCAGCGCCGCTCAGTTTTGTGCGTCAGCCAGGGACTCAGAGGTTTGGCGGCACCCCGCCCGCTGCTGACGATTTTGCGGAACTTGACCCGAGGCGCAATTGGGGCGGTGTGACTTTGCTGCACCCAAGTGAGACATCACGCAGCGCATCGCTGCTTGGTCTGCGGGCGCGTGCTGCGGGCGGGCGACACGTGACGCTGTATGTGCGTGGTAATGATCTGCCTTCGATTGGGCATGCTTTCGGTCGGTCCTGGCTGCTGGGCAGCGGACGGCAGGTGGCGGTTGCCTTGGATCAGGGTGGCGACCCGGATGCTGAGGATGCAACCTTGCGGGCATGGCGCGGGCAAAGCGTAGCGCAGGACGTCAGCATGGTCTCGCGGGTGAAATTGGCGGATGGCATGCATCAGATGATGTCCAGCCGTCTTGATGTCTGGCAACTCACGTTGATGGCGGATGCTGGGAGGGTGCAGTTATTACTGATCCAAGAAATTTCACAACAAAGAAAGTAAAGAAAGGAAACATTGATTCAGTTCTATTTTCTAAACCTGACTATGTTAGCATAGGTAAGTAAAATAAATCCATTAACCTCATTT
>CAIZGT010000620.1 GCA_903932545.1 uncultured Rhodospirillales bacterium | reverse complement strand
GTCTGCGCGCCCCAGAGCCTGTCGGCGGGGATGTCGAGCGGCCCGAAAGCATCGCTCTCGATACGCGTTTTTTGGCGGGTTTTTGCGGGCTGTTTTCCGGCCATGGCAGCGCCGCTGACGGGGGACTATTTCTTGCGGAAACGATCGAGGCGGACGACTTCGCCGCCGCCGCTGGGCTTGTCGGGCTTGTCAGCGTTCGCGTCCGGCTTGATCTCTGGCACCGAGGTCAGCGGCATGCCGATGAATTTCGCCAGCATATCCTGCTGCGGCACGTTGCCTGGCACTTTGCGCAAGCCGTCCATATCGTCGGAGAATGCAAGCAGGTCGGAGTCCAGCCCGGTCAACACCCCAAACGCATGGCGCACCCACGAGGTGCGGGCCACTTCCATGAAGGTGCCGATATGGGGCAGGCCTGACGGGCCATAGCCGGTTTCGAACAGGGCTTTGGTCTTGCCAGTGGCTGCCAGACGGTCAGCGACGCGCTTGGCTTCTTCAAACGGCCAGGATTTTGGTGTCACAGCTTTTCCAACAATTCTCGGCCTTAACATTTAAGTGTTGCAGAGTGTTTCGGCCAGCCCTGAAGGGTAGAAATGCGCGCGCCAGAGGTCAATCGCCGCGCGAATCTGGGCGGGGTGGCGCAAAAGGAATGTTATGAACCAAACCGCGCCCACCACGCCCCAAATTCTGCTCCCACGCGCGCCTTGCGTGGTGGCAATGGTGGGGCGTGCGCAGCTGCTCACCACCGATGGTGAGTTGCAGGATATGACGGCGCGTGAGGCCGCTGGGCTGTTGCGCGCTGGCCCCGCGCCGATACTGGTGCACGCGCCAGCCACGCTCAAGCGGCTCGGCATGCGCTCGATTCCGTGTCTGGATTTGCTTGAGCTATTCGCCTTCGCCAAGCCTGCGGTGTCAGTGGCACCGACGCCGCGCGGTCTGGCATTGGCGCTCGATCTGCCCAAAGCAATCACCAGCGCGGGGCTGCTGCCCGATATCGCGCAAGCTCTGCTCGCTTTTCTCGCCGCGGGTCGCAATTTGCCCGGCAATCGAGACGCGCCGGCGATTGCCGCGCGGATGGGGCAGGCGGGGTGGGGCTGGGCGCCGTTCGTGCTCGCCGCTCTCGGCGCGCCGGAGGCCAAGCCGAACACCGATGCGCTGCGGGTGTGGAAATCCTTGCCAGAATGGGACGACGAAGCGCCACCACCGCCACCCTCTGCCTATCCGGTCTCTACCAACGAGGCGCGGCAGCGTCTGGCATCGATGCTGGGCGCTGGCTCCGAACAACGTCCCGGCCAAGCCGACTACGCCGCCGCCGCCGCGGCCGCTTTCGCCCCGCGCGAGACGCCGGGCCATCCGAATCTGGTGTTGGCCGAGGCTGGAACCGGCACCGGCAAAACACTTGGCTATATTGCCCCCGCCTCGCTCTGGGCTGAGCGCAATCACGGCGCGGTGTGGATCGCCACCTTCACCCGTCATCTGCAACGCCAGATCGACGCCGAACTGGCACGCCTCTACCCCAACGACGCCGAGCGTCGGCGTCGCGTCGTTGTACGCAAAGGGCGGGAGAATTACCTCTGCCTGCTCAATCTCGAAGACGCGGTCGGCGCGGCCACCTCCGGCCTTATCCCCGGTGCCGTCATCCCGCTCGGCCTGATCGCACGCTGGGCCACTGCCACGTCGGACGGTGATATCCAGGGTGGCGATCTGCCAGGCTGGTTCTCAGAGGTGTTCGGACCCGGCATTTTGGGCGGTCTGGCAGATCGGCGGGGCGAGTGTATCCATGCTGCCTGCGCACATTGGCGCAAATGCTATGTTGAACACACCATCAGGCGAGCGCGTGGGGCGGATTTGGTGGTCGCCAACCATGCGCTGGTGATGGCGCAAGCGGCCTGGGGCGGGATTGACGACAATTCCGTCCCCACCCGCTACGTGTTCGACGAGGGCCATCATCTGTTCGACGCGGCCGACAGCGCGTTCTCCTCCGAACTCTCCGGCATCGAAGCAGCCGAATTGCGGCGCTGGCTGCTCGGCGCTGAGGGTGGGCGTTCGCGGGCGCGGGGCTTGCGTCGGCGTTTGGAAGAGTTGGTCGCTGTGCGCGCTGAGTTGCAAGCGCCACTTGAAGCCGCCCTGCAAGCCGCCCGCGCGCTGCCATCACCCGGCTGGCTGGCGCGGCTGACCGGGCAAGATAATGTCCATGAGCCCGCCTTGCTCGCGGCTGGCGACGTGGTCAATCCCACTGAGCAATTGCTAAGCGCGATGCGCGATCAGGTTCTCGCCCGCCAGCATCAAGACGCACCGCAAAGTTTCGGCCCGATTGAGTGTGATCTGCACCCCTCAATCGAAGCCATGCCGCTGGC
>CAIZGT010000619.1 GCA_903932545.1 uncultured Rhodospirillales bacterium | reverse complement strand
TCGGTGATGTGCAGCACGCGGGCATTGCCGGTGCGCTTGATCGCATACAGATCCGCCGCATTGGCGCGATGGGCCAGCGGCCCGGCCGCCAAAGCGACGGCGAGACCAGCCAAGAATTCACGACGAGACGGCTGCATCTTCATTCCAATCATAGTCAGCGGATAACCGCGTCCTGCCAGAGGGTTTTCTGTTCGGTGGCTTGCGCGCGGGAGCGTTTGGCCAAGGCGAGGGCTTCGTCAGCGAGCGCCTTGGCCTCATCCCATTTTTGGGCAGTGAGCGATTTTTGAGCGTCAGCGAGCGTGGTCTCGGTGGTCGTCCATGCGGCTTGCTCGGCTTTGGCCAGCGCCTCTTCGGACTGTGCCGCTTTGAACGTGGCTTCGGCGTCGGGTTGGGTGGCGGCCATCGCTGACGCGCAGAGCATCAGGCCAAGAAATGCGAAAGAGGCTGTTTTCATGGCCGTGTCCCCGGACCCGTGATCGGGATGCCGTTGCTCATGTAAGAGAGGAAATACTCGACCTCACGATACGCGGCGGCCTGGGCGGGCAGCGGCACGGCGCGGGTTTGGGCGCTGCAGGACGTGAAGCGCCGGTCGATGGTGCCCATCGCACCCCAATCTGAGCGATAGATTGGAAACGCCGCCAGAATACCCAAAGCGGGGGCGAGGATATCGCCACGCAACCGCTCACCAGCGCCCTGCACGTGGCAGGAGGCGCAGGCAAAGCCGAGCTGGCCCTTGCGCGCGTAGAAGAATTCCTTGCCGCGCTCATAGGCGGCAAGGGCGCGCGGATCAGCCGGGATTTTGATGTCGAACGGCTTGCCGCGCGAGCTTTCAGACATGAAGGCGGTGATCGAGGCCATCACGCCGGTCTGCAGGGGCAGCGGCTTTTCGCCATTGCTGACCCGACAGGCGTTGATGGCGCCATCAAGCGTGATGATCTCGCCGGTTTTTGTGTCAAAGCGCGGATAGGTTTGACGGATACCGTCGCCGCCATTGTCGAAGCAATCAGAGTAATGGCGACCGTTGGCAAACGGGGCCTCGAACGCTTCACGGCCTTCATCCAATGCGGGCTCGTAGGGAGGAAATTGCATGATTTCCTCCCATTGCTTGCGCATTGGCGCGTTGACGGCATAGGGGCCGTTGCCGAACTCCTCGTGCTTCACATTGGGGAATTTCGTGAAGAAATAGCTCTGAAACGCCACGCGATCCGTTTCCGGGTTGGGCGCGGGGGCCGGGGCTGCTCCGAGAGATGCCCCGGCGATCAGCACAGCGAGGAGACGGCGCACGATCATGCGATTTTCGCCGTGCCGGTGTCGGTCTTGCCCATGTTGTCGATCCAGGTGGCCTGGAGTGTGTCGCCCTTGGCGGCCCCCTTGAAGGCAAATTTCACGTAGGGGTCTTTCGACACGGCTGGGCCCCAATAGGCGGTGAACACCGGCTTATCGTTGTGCGAGAAGACCAGCGTCTCGATGTGATGCGGCGGGATGAGCGCGCCGGACGGGTCTTTGACGAAACCCGAATCCATCGGGTGCTGCACCAGGGCCTGCACCTCAGTGGTGTCGCCGCTGCTGATGGCTTTCATGCGAATGCTTGGCATATCTGTATCTCCCTTTCCCGCTCAGCCGCCGCAGCCGCCGAGGGTGACTTTCACATCGCTGGATGCCGCGTAGAGCTTGCCGCCCGCTTCGACGACTGCGATCACTTTGGTGGTTTTCGCCATCTTCAGGCGGCAGCCCACCATCGCCATTGAGGCGTCGGCCAGCTTGTAGGATGCGGCGAGCGCGTAGGGGTTTTCTGGCACCAGGATGCTGATCGAGGTAACGCCGGGCAGCTTGGTGCTGACCGACACCGGCACGACGGCACCGTTCTCGGCGATTTCCGGGGTTTCGATGGTGACGTCCTTCGACATCTCCAGCTTGCCCTTGTAGAGAGCGGCGAGGACTTCATCCTGAGTTTTCGCCTTGAAGGCGGCTTCCGGCCAGCCTGGCGCGTCCGAGGCGAAAGCCTGACCGATGCTGGGCATGGTGATGCCGTAGAGACCCAAACCCGCGAGCAGACGCAGCGCGGTGCGGCGGGTTGCCTCCTGGGAGGCGGTGTGATGCAGGCTCATGTGGGATTCCTGAAACTAAAGCGAAGAGATGAAATCGACGATCTTGTCGATCTCGGCGGCGGTCAGAAGATGGTTGTTGAGAAACGGCGGCATCACGGTGAGCGGATTGCGCGCCTGTTCGTTGGCCACCACCGCCACCAGCTCGGCACGGATGGGGAAACGGGTTTTCATGTCATTCAACTCCGGCCCGACGCTGCTCGGCACGTCCCCGCCCGCCATGGTGTGGCAGGCGAGGCAGTTGCCTTTGCCGCGATCAAACGCCAACGCCTGCCCTTCGGCGACGGCGGCGGGTGATTGCGCCTGAGCGGTTCCGGCCAGGGCGATGAACGCGATCACGACGGTCACCTTGATGACCACGATCACGTTGTTGACGTTGGCCGACTCCTTGATG
>CAIZGT010000618.1 GCA_903932545.1 uncultured Rhodospirillales bacterium | reverse complement strand
CGGCGTGGCATATTCGTTGATAGCAACCTCCAACGTCGCGCCATCCCAATGCAGCGCACTTGGCCCGATCTCAAACCGCTGCACCCCGCGCGCGACATCGCCACGCCCGCGCTCGGTCATCGCCCAGCGTTTCACATCACCGTAAAGTGCCACATTCAGCGCGCAGAATTGCTCCGGATCAGCCGGGCCTCGGCGTCGCGCGGCGGCATAATAGGGTGAGAACACACTGCCGATGAACGCAATCACCGTCAGCCCATACCGCCCGCAATCACTCAGCGCGTCGATATACCACCACGCATACCCGTTGGCCGGGACAGACCGGGCGAAGCCGCCACTGGCCGCGAAAGCCGCAAATCCGCCAGCACAGAGGCCGCCGCCAGCCGCCCGGACATCGCCGCCATCGGCACCCCCGGCCCCGGATGCGCCGAGCCCCCCGCCAGATACAACCCGGCAATCTTGCTGCGCGACGCCGGGCGGCGGAACGGTGACATCGCGCCATGCGTCGCCCTTCCGTAGAGCCCGCCCCCCGTCGCCGGAAACAATTGGTTCCACTGTGTGGGGGTGGTGATGATCGCGCCCTCGGCTGTCGGGTTCAGTTCCAAGCCGCAGCGCCGCAGCAGCGCGAAGGTGCTGGTCTGGCATTGTTCGATCTCCGCGCTGGTAAAATGATGAGTGTCGCCAATGGCGGGCGCGTTGGTGAGCACCAACAGGCGTTGCGGCTCGGTGCTGTCCACCGCCACATCGCCGCGATCCTGCGCGCAAACATAAACGGTGGGCGCACCGGGGATGCGCTTTCGAACAAAGATGTCGTCAAACTCCGCCGCGTAGTCTTTCGAGAAAAACACGTTGTGACGCAGCAGCGGAAACCCGCTGGCCGTCGCCTGCATCGCCCAGGTCACCGCTGACAGCGAACGCGCACCCTCCGGCGGTGCCACGGCGCGCGATGCAACAGAGCCGAGCAGACCGGTGCTCAACGCCGCATGATCGCCGTTGAACACCACCACATCCGCGCCAAACCGCTCTCCTGAAGCAAGCACCACACCGGTGACACGCCCCATTTTGGTGCTGATTTCGCTCACCTTCGCGTCATAGCGAAACATCGCACCATGCCCGACAGCAATCGCCTCAAAGGCGCGTGCGATGCGGTGCATGCCGCCTTCCACCATCCACACACCCGCCTGTTCCACATGCGCCACCAGCATCAGTGTGGCGGGCGCAAGCCAGGGTGACGAGCCGCAATAGGTGGCGTAACGACCAAACAATTGGCGCAAACGCGGGTCGCGGAAATGCTCGGCAATGCCCTTCCACATCGTGGCGAACGGGCTCATGCCGAGCAAATCATTGGGTGCCAACAAGCCCACCCGACGCGCGAGTTCAAACGCGCTGCCCGGTTGCTGGCCGCAGATAAAGGGCTGTTCAAGCGTGCGATAAATCTTGCCCGCCCGCGCGCAGAAATCCTTGTAGCCGCGCTCCTCGGCCGACCCGGCAAATGCGCCAATCGCCTCAGCGGAGCGCCCAATATCGGCGAACAAATCCAGCCGCTGGCTCTCGTCCCAGGCATGTCGCGCCAAGATTTCAGCGGGTTTGAGCGTCAGATGCTGCTCCAGCGTGGTGCCAGCCGCCGCAAACACCGCATCGAACACAAAGCGCATGGTGAACACAGTCGGACCAGCGTCAATCGCAGCACCAAGTTGCCGCAGCTTGCCGCCGGGCGTCGGCTCCTTCTCCAGCACCGTCACATCAAGCCCAGCAGCGGAAAGTTCGACCGCCGCCACCAACCCCGCAATTCCGCTCCCGATCACGACGGCCTTGCGCTTCGGCATGAGTGTTACGTTCCCTTGACAGCTTGCGCGAACAATCGAACGCATCCCAAAGAACGTCAAGTCAAGTTGACATACTGCACGGCCGAACCGGCGGGTCTGTCATCGGCCAGATGCGTTATCCCGCAGAACGCCGGATGACGGCACCGCTCCTTCCGCCCTACACTTCACCTCTGATCATGTTGGAGACTCGGCTCATGCAGAACAGCGACATCATCTGGCGCAACGTGGATGCCAAGCGCGAAGAGTTTATCGACCTTGCCAACCGCGTTTGGGGCATGCCCGAGACCTGCTACACCGAATTCCGCTCCGTCGCCGAACACATCACCGAACTCAAGCGCGAAGGCTTCCGTATCACTGAGAACGTGGCGGGCATCCCCACCGCCGTGATCGGTGAAGCAGGCCAAGGCGGCCCGGTGATCGCCTTCCTCGGGGAGTATGACGCACTCCCCGGCCTGTCCAACGAAGCCGGTGTCGCCGAACATCGCCCGCTGCCCGGCAACGGCCACGGTCATGGCTGCGGGCATAATCTGCTCGGCTCGGCGGCTCTGCTGGCGGCAACGGCGTTGAAGGATTGGCTGGAAGAAACCGGCACCCCGGGCCGCGTGCGCTATTACGGCTGCCCAGCCGAAGAAGGCGGTGCCGCCAAGGCGTTCATGGTGCGCGATGGCGCATTTGACGATGTGGACATCGCCATCACCTGGCATCCGCATTCGTTCAACGAAGTTTACGAGGCGGTGTCGCTTGCCAACACCCGCGTTGATTTCACCTTCCGCGGCCGCTCCAGCCATGCCGCCGCCACGCCACATCTCGGGCGCTCAGCGCTGGATGCGGTGGAGCTGATGAATGTCGGCGTCAATTATATGCGCGAGCACATGCCATCGGACGCGCGCATCCACTATGCAATGATCGATGGCGGCGGCATCGCGCCCAACGTGGTGCAGGCAAAGGCGCGCGTGCGCTACTCGGTGCGCGCGATGGACCTGCCAGCGATGCAGGAACTCGTCGAGCGGGTGAAGAACTGCGCACGCGGGGCCGCGTTGATGACCGAGACAGCGGTGGATATCGAAATCCTGTCCGCCGTCTCCAACCTGCTCGCCAACACCCCGCTGGAACAGGCGATGCGCGCCCAGATGGAGCGGCTCGGCCCGCCGGTGTGGGACGAAGCCGATCTTGCATTCGCGCGCGAAATTCAAGCAACGCTCAGCGAGACCGATATGCGCAACGCGTTCAAGCGCGTCGGCATCAAGTTTGATCGCACCCTGGCGCTGCACGACGCTCTGGTGCCGCTCGATGTCAAACGCTCCCCCCTCGTCGGCTCAACCGATGTGGGAGACGTGTCATGGAAAGTGCCAACCGTGCAGGCGCATGCGGCCGTGCATGCCGTGGGAACGCCGCTGCATTCCTGGCAACTCACCGCACAGGGCAAATCCCCGCTCGCACATAAGGGCATGGTGTTCGTCGCCAAGGTGATGGCGGCAACCGGCTTGCAGGCGTTGCAAGAGCCGGATTTGATCGCCCGCGCCAAGGCCGATCACGCCGCTCGGTTGGCGGATACGCCTTACGTCTGCCCAATCCCGCCCGATGTGGAGCCGCCGCTGAAGGCGATGGCGCTCTAGTCGCGCATCGCCTTCAGCGAAGCACAACCATCAGACGCGCTTTGCACGGCGGCGACGTGTGCTGACCAGACCAGCCAAGCCCACGCCCACCAAAGTCACGCTGGCCGGTTCTGGAACCTGGACATAAATCGTGTCGGTGGCAATTGACGTGCCCCCGGTCAGGATATCTGTCGTTGTATTGAGCGTGCCACCGGTCTCGACCGATATCTGAATTTGATAGAAATCCTGGCTATTCGGATTGTATCCGGGCAGACCAACGCCCGGGAAGATCAAGTCTTCTCCGTTCTGGATCAGGTCCGACAAGGTATATGGCGGAATAAGATGCGTGCTGTTCGGGGCGTTGTCTGGAATCAGCGCAAGGTCAAACCCGGTTGCGCTGTCGCCAGTGGTCAGATCGATAATCGTCAGAACCGGCGTGACCGCGATCTGGTTGCCGGTCGGTGTGCCAAACGTGTAATTGCCGCTGAGCAACACCGAGAACGTATAGCCCCACAGCGAGCGCGTGCTCGCCCCCGATCCGGTGGAGCCAGCAGGCTGATAATAGACGTTATCCGTGGTGATCGACTGTGACGGATCGGACGATGCAAACTAAAAACCCAGTGGGTTTGGGGCTTTGAGCTGTCCACGCAGACCGATTTCAACGCCGTTGCCGTTACCATCCGAATAGGTTGTGATCGCGAAACCGCCATTGCGGTTGCCAGAGCCATAATCAAGCGTTGGTG
>CAIZGT010000617.1 GCA_903932545.1 uncultured Rhodospirillales bacterium | reverse complement strand
CAGGTGAAATCCGCCGTGCTGCTCTGCGGTCTGAACGCAGCCGGAATCACCCGTGTGGTGGAGCGCGAAGCCACGCGCGACCATTCCGAAAACATGCTGCGCCATTTCGGCGCGGAGGTGACGGTGAATATCCAGGGTCATGGCCGCGAGATTCTGCTGCGCGGCCAGCCGGAATTGCGCGCAGCCGACGTGGTGGTGCCAGGTGATCCGTCGTCGGCCGCTTTCCCGATGGTGGCGGCGTTGCTGGTGCCCGACTCGCGCATTGTGCTGCGCGGTGTTGGGTTGAACCCGCTGCGCACCGGGCTGTTCACCACTCTGCGCGAAATGGGTGCCGAGCTTGCGTTGGTCAACGAGCGCCTCGAAGGCGGTGAACCGGTGGGCGATATCGTGGTTGAGCACACTGCACTGCGTGCTGTGGACGTCCCGCCGGAGCGGGCACCGAGCATGATCGACGAATATCCGATCCTCGCCGTCGCAGCGGCCTCGGCCAATGGCGTCACCCGGATGCGCGGCCTGAAGGAATTGCGCGCGAAGGAGAGCGACCGTCTTGCGGCGACTGCTGCGATGCTCGCCGCCAATGGCGTCAAGGTGGAGATTGAGGGCGATGATTTGATCGTTCACGGCAACGGCGCGCCGCCGCCGGGTGGCGGGGTGGTTGTGACCCATATGGATCATCGCCTCGCCATGAGCGGCCTCGTGCTCGGTTTATCGAGTGCGCAGCCGGTGACAGTGGATGACGGCACATTCATCGACACGTCCTTCCCCGGCTTCGTCGGCTTGATGAATGGCCTGATTGCTGCGGCACCGGCGATTGCACTGGTATGAGCGGCCTGATCATCGCCATTGATGGCCCCGCTGCTGCCGGGAAAGGCACGTTGGCGCGGCGCTTGGCCAAGCATTTCAATCTGCCGTATCTCGACACCGGCCTGCTCTACCGTGCCACCGGCCGCCGCGTGCTCGATCACGGCGGCGATCCGCGTGATGTGGCGACGGCGGAGCACGCGGCGCGAACGCTGCTGCCGGTTGACCTGGAGCGCGGCGATTTGCGTGGCCCGGAGGCGGACAAGGCGGCGAGTGCGGTTGCCTCCATTCCCGGTGTGCGGGCCGCTTTGTTGGAATTCCAACGTGATTTCGGCGCGAAGAATGGCGCGGTGCTGGATGGGCGGGACATCGGGACGCAAGTGTTCCCGAACGCCCGCGTGAAGTTATTCGTCACCGCGTCTGCCGAGGCACGCGGAAAGCGGCGGTATGCTGAGTTGCTGGCTCGCGGAATTGCTGCGGATTTGGCAGAGGTGACCGACGAAATCATTGCACGCGATGAAGCCGACCGTAACCGGAGTGCCGCACCGTTGGTGCCTGCCGCCGATGCGATAACGCTCGATACCACAGCTTTGGATGCCGATGCGGCATTCATGACCGCATTGAAAATGGTCGAACACACACTTTCGTGAAAGCGCCTCGTTCAACAAAATTCGACATGACTCTTATCTGGGGCGCGATAAGAGATAATTTGCGAATTGCAAACGACCCCTCGAACAATAGCAATTTTTTCTGATTGGACTGTGCTTTACACCGTGAGGAGATCCGCTTTGT
>CAIZGT010000616.1 GCA_903932545.1 uncultured Rhodospirillales bacterium | reverse complement strand
GGAAGGTTGAACAGCGCCCAGCGGCCTTCCGCGCCAATCACCTGCCAATGCGCTGGCAATAGGCGCGAGAGCAGGGCGGCGTGGCCATAATTGTCGTCCGCGATGAACTCCGCCTCCTGCGCGCTGGCAATGCTGTCAATCTGGCTGGCAAGGCTGCTCCAGCCGCCCAGACGCAGCAAAGTCGGATCGCGCATCATCGACAGATGCAGCGGAGCCAGCGTCGCTTGCGTCCAAACCAGAGCAGTCAGCAGCGCGCCAAGGCCCACGGCAGGCACATAGAGCCTACGCCAGAAGCCACTCAACCCAGCAGCGGCCAGCGCCGCGGAGGGGTAGAGAATCGCTGGCCAATTCGCCTGCACGCGGTCACCAAGGGCATGTTGCAAAAACACCAGCGCAGGAATCGTGGTCAGGCTCGCCAGCAGCGTCCAACGCGCGTCCCCATGACGGGCGCGGCGGATTGCGAGTACCGCACCCGCACCTGCCAGCACAGCTATAAGCGGCGTGGCAAGCCCGAGCTGGCCTGCAAACAACTCACCGATGAATTGTAGCGCCCGGCTCGGCGACCAGTCCGCCGCACGACCGCCCTGCTTGGCAAAGCTCGCCCAACCGTGTTCAGCGTTCCACAGCATCACCGGCGCAAACACAACGCCCGCGACCAACGCGGCCAAATAGGGTTGCGGCCTGCGTAACCAAGGCCGCATCTCACTCGAGATCACCAGCCAGACCAAGATAGAAGGCGCCAACAGCACGGCGGTATATTTGCTATCGAGCGCCAACCCGGCAGCGATCCCTGCAACAATCCACCACCATCCGTTGCCGGTTCGCCGCAGCCGCGCCAACGCCCACAGCGTGGCCGTCCAGAACAGCAGCAGCGGGACATCGGGCGTCATCGTCGTTGCACCGGCGGCGAAGATCAGCGTGGCGTTGAGCAGCAGCGCGGCGCGCAATCCCGCCTTGGTGCCGGGGAACAAATCCTCTCCCGCCTGCACCAACATCACCGAGCCAAGCGCTGCAAACAGCGGTGAGAGCAGGCGCACGCCCAGATTGCCCTGCCCCGCGATCAGCGTGCCGAGTTTGATGCACAGTGCCACCATCGGCGGATGATCAAGAAAGCCAGGGGCGAGCGCGTGTGACCATACCCAGTAATACGCCTCATCGGGTGCCATCGGCGCGGCATAAGCCACCAACAGCCGCAGCGCGGTTATCGCCGCAAGCGCAGCCCACCAAGCGCGCATGATCAGAGCGGCACGCCTGCAAGGCTGCGGCTGGTGCGGATGGTCTGCAATGTTTGCACCCGGCCCACATTCGGGGCACCCGTCAGAAGTTGGGTGAGTTGGTTCTCATGCGCCGTGTCACGCGCCACCAACCGTAGCAGGAAATCTCCACCGCCGCGGATCATGTGGCACTCACGCACTTCCGGCCAATCCGCCACCATCTTCTCAAAGCCCGAGAGCGCCAATTCCTTCTGGCTCTCCAGCCCCACAATGGCGAAGAAGGTGATTTCCCAGCCAAGCTTCTGCGGATCGGAATCAGCGTGGTAACCACGAATGATCCCTGCCTCCTCAAGCCGGCGCACCCGGCGCAGGCAGGGCGGCGCAGAGATACCCGCACGGCGTGCGAGTTCCACATTGGTCATGCGGCCATCATCCTGCAATTCCGCGAGGATGCGGCGGTCGATGGAATCGAGCAGTGCCGGCTCGTCAGGAAGCGTTTTCATTGTCCGGATCGTCATCCCTGCCCAACTGGAGTGCTCACGGCGCGCATCATCCTGGTGATATTGCACGCCCACCCTCCCAGACGAAATATTATTCCAACATCGCGGCTTCGCAAGTGCTGATATCGATGAACCCTGTAACAATCCGCGCAATCTGTCCGCTCTGGTGACATTTGCGCATGGCTTGTTTCGGCCAACCGCTCGCCGATATGATGCACTGCGCATCAATGGACCCGCACATGCCCGCCACACACCATATTCCCGTTCTGATCATCGGCGCTGGCCCCGCGGGTTATACGGCTGCGATCTACACCGCGCGTGCCGGGCTGAAGCCTGTGCTAGTGGCGGGTTTGCAGCCGGGCGGGCAGTTGATGATCACCACTGACGTGGAGAATTATCCAGGCTTTGCCAACGCGATCCAAGGCCCTTGGCTGATGGAACAAATGCAGGCACAGGCCGAGCATGTCGGCACCCAGATCATCTATGACCTGATCATGTCAGTGGATTTTGGTCAGCGTCCGTTCCGGTGCATTGGCGATTCGGGGGATATCTATCTCGCTGACAGCGTGATCATCGCCACCGGCGCGCAGGCGCGTTGGCTGGGTTTGGAATCTGAGAAGCTACTGCAAGGCTCCGGCGTCTCAGCATGCGCGACGTGTGACGGCTTCTTTTTCCGGGGCAAGAACGTGGCCGTGGTCGGCGGTGGCAACACAGCGGTGGAAGAGGCGCTGTATTTGACGCATCACGCCAGCAGCGTCACCCTTATCCATCGCCGCGACACGCTGCGGGCCGAGAAAATTCTGCAACACCGGCTGTTCAACCACCCCAAGGTGAAGCTGATCTGGAACCATCAGGTGGAAGAAATCCTCGCCGCCTCGCGCCCCTCGGTCGATGGGCTAAGGTTGCGCGATGTGAACACCGGAGTGGAGCAAATATTGCCGGTTGATGGCGTGTTCATCGCCATCGGTCATACCCCCACCACGGCGATTTTCCAAGGCCACGTCGCACTCGACAGGGACGGCTATGTGATCACCACGCCGGGCACCACGCGCACCTCGGTCCCAGGAGTGTTTGCCGCAGGTGACGTGCAAGACAAAGTGTGGCGACAGGCGGTCACGGCAGCCGGCACCGGGTGCATGGCCGCGCT
>CAIZGT010000615.1 GCA_903932545.1 uncultured Rhodospirillales bacterium | reverse complement strand
GCCTGCAGGCAGGATGATGCGACGCAACATGGTTCAACCGGAGGAAACGGGTGATGATCACCGCCACACCCGCCAGCGGCCCGCTCGCGCGACAGGCGATGGCCTATGTCCTGGCCGGCGGCCGCGGCACGCGGCTGATGGAATTGACCGATGTGCGCGCCAAGCCCGCGGTGTATTTCGGCGGCAAGCTGCGCATCATCGATTTTGCCCTGTCCAACGCGCTCAATTCCGGCATCCGGCGCATGGCGGTGGCAACCCAATACAAGGCGCACAGCCTAATCCGTCATTTGCAACGCGGCTGGAACTTCTTTCGCACCGAGCGCAACGAGAGCTTCGACATCCTGCCCGCCAGCCAGCGCGTGTCAGAAGACCAGTGGTACACCGGCACAGCAGATGCGGTGTATCAGAACATCGACATCATCGAGAGCTACGACCCGAAATACATCGTTCTGTTGGCCGGTGATCACATCTACAAGATGGATTACGAGCAAATGCTGCAACAGCATGTAAATGCTGGCGCAGACGTCACCGTCGGCTGCATTGAAGTGCCACGCGCCTGGGCAAGCGGGTTTGGCGTGATGCATGTTGATGAGAACGACCGCATTCTGTCGTTCGAGGAAAAACCCGCGAACCCGGCGCCGATGCCCGGCAATCCCGAAATGTCACTCGCCAGCATGGGGATTTACGTCTTTGAGACGAAATTCCTGATCAAATGCCTGCAAGAAGATGCTGCCAATCCGCTCTCCACGCGCGATTTCGGCAAGGACATTATCCCCGGATTGGTGAAGGGCGGCAAAGCGATGGCGCATCCGTTCACCCGCTCATGCGTCCGCTCGCTGGCCGAAAGCTCGGCCTATTGGCGCGATGTCGGCACGCTGGACGCCTATTACGACGCCAATATCGACCTCACTGACGTGGTGCCCGATCTTGATCTATATGATCGCGATTGGCCGATCTGGACTTATGGCGAAATGACCGCCCCGGCCAAATTCGTGCACGACGTTGATGGCCGTCGCGGTTCGGCCATCTCCTCGCTGATCGCCGGCGGCTGTATCGTCTCCGGGGCCGAAGTGCGCCGCTCGATGATCTCCACCAACGTGCATATCCACTCCTTCGCCTCCGTCTCCGGCGGCGTGATCCTGCCGGAAGTTGGCATCGGGCGCGGTGCTCGGCTGAGCCGGGTGGTTGTGGATCGCGGGGTGAAAATCCCCGATGGTCTGGTGGTGGGCGAAGACCCAGAATTGGATGCAAAACGCTTCCGTCGCACTGCAAGTGGGGTGTGTTTGATCACCCAACGTATGATAAATGCAATCGACATTTAAAAAGGTCTTTTGATGAGTTTGTCGCTTCTCTCCGTTGCCTCGGAAGCCTATCCCCTGATCAAAACCGGCGGGCTTGCCGACGTGGCGGGGGCCCTCCCGCTCGCACTGATGGCGGAAGGGCTCGATGTTCGCACGCTGCTGCCGGCCTATCCGGCGGTGCTGCGCGCGGCGGAACTGGCCGGGGCACTGGTGTATCCGCTGCCCGAGGCGGCGGTGGCGCAGGTGGGCGAAGGCAGATTGCTGGCGTTTGAGGCAAACGGTATGCAGGTGCTCGCGCTGGACCTGCCGCATTTCTTTGACCGCCCCGGCACGCCCTATCTCACACCAGAGGGGCGAGACTGGCCCGATAATCCGCTGCGCTTCGCCGCCCTCTCCCGCGTGGCGGCCGAGATCGGGCTGGAGGGTATCGGCCATTGGAAGCCCGATGTGGTGCACGCCCATGATTGGCAGGCCGGGCTCACCGCCGCCTATCTGCATTATTCCGGCAAGCCGCGCCCTGGCACGGTGATCACCATCCACAACATCGCCTTCGCCGGCAAATTCCCGCTCAGCCTGCGTGAAGCCGTGCATCTGCCGCCTGAGGCGCTGGGCGTGGACGGCGTGGAATTCTACGGCATGTTCAGCACGCTCAAAGCCGGGCTGCAATTTGCCGACCGCATCACCACCGTCTCGCCCAGCTATGCCGATGAAATCTGTACCGCTGAAGGCGGCATGGGGTTTGACGGCCTGTTGCGCGCGCGCGGTGATGCGTTGAGCGGCGTGTTGAACGGGATCGACACCCAAGCCTGGAACCCAGCGACCGACCCTGCGCTGGTGAAGAATTTCACCGCCACCAAACTTGCCCCACGCGCTGCCAACAAGGCCGCCGTGCAAGCGCATTTTGGCCTGCCACAAGATCCAAAAGTGCTGATGTATGGCGTCGTCAGCCGCCTGTCATGGCAGAAGGGGCTGGACGTGCTGCTCCAGGCAATGCCCGCCTTGCTGCGCAAGAGCAATCAATTGGTGGTGCTCGGCGAGGGTGACCGTTCGCTTGAAGACGGCTACCGCGCCGCCGCGGACGCCAATCCCGGCCGCATCGGGGTGCAGATTGGTTATGACGAGAAACTCGCCCATCTGATGCAGGCCGGCGTGGACGCGCTGCTGGTGCCATCGCGCTTCGAGCCCTGCGG
>CAIZGT010000614.1 GCA_903932545.1 uncultured Rhodospirillales bacterium | reverse complement strand
TTTTCGGACCAGCGTGTCTGGGTCTTCGCCGGTTGGAAGACGCGCGAGCAGCAGTGATTTTTCCGGGGTGAGCGCAGGCAACGCCACCTCCGCCACGCGCAACGCCGCGCGCACCCCCGCCGCATCACCGTCAAAGCACAGCACCGGCATCGGCGACAGACGCCAGAGTTCGGTGAGCTGCTCGTCAGTGAGTGCGGTGCCGAGTGGGGCGACGGCGCCGTTAAAGCCCGCCTGATGCAGGGCGATCACATCCATATAGCCCTCGACGGCGACAATCTTTGCCCCTTGGCGCGCGGCAATGCGGGCGAGGTCGAGGCCGTAGAGGTTGCGGCGTTTGGAGAACAGCGAGGTTTCCGGTCCGTTGACGTATTTTGGCTGCCCGTCGCCCAGAATGCGACCACCGAAACTGATGATGCGGCCTTGGCGGTCGCGGATGGGGAACATCACGCGGTTGAAGAAGAGATCATATGGCGCGCGACCGTCTTCGCTGACACGCATCAGTCCGACTTCGATGAGTTCCCCAGCCGTCACGCCTTGCGATTTCAGTCCGCTCAGCAGTGCACCACGCGCCTCGCCGGACCAGCCGAGGCCGAATTTGCGGATAGTGTCATCGGTGAGGCCACGCCGTGCCAGATAGTCGCGCGCCTTCGCGCCATCCGGGCTCGCAAGGCGACGCTGATACAGGTCGGCGACTTTTTCCATCACGGCATGCAAGCCGCCGCGACGCTCTTCCACCGCTGCTGCTTCCGGCGTGGCTTTGGGCATTTCGAGCCCCGCCTCGCCCGCCAACAACTCCACCGCTTCGCGGAATTGCAGGCCTTGCGATTGCGTGACGAAACTCACCGCGTCGCCATGCGCGCCGCAGCCGAAGCAGTGGTAGCCGTCTTCATAGACGTAAAAAGATGGCGATTTCTCGTTGTGGAACGGGCAGCAGCCCTTCCAGTTGCGCCCCGAGCGCGACAGTTTCACCCGCCGACCGATGATAGCGGCCAGCGGGGTGCGCGCGCGGAGTTCTTCGAGAAATCCGTCTGGAAGGCGCATCAGCCGCCCAGCATCTGCTTCACCAGCGGGTTGACCTTGGACATATCGAGGCTTGCCGCGTGCTTGGCTTTGAGGATGGCCATCACCTTGCCCATCTCTTTCATGGTGGCTGCACCGCTCTCGGCGATGGCGGATTTCACCGCTTCGGCGGTTGCGGCATCGTCCATCTGCGCGGGGAGGAAAATCTCAATGACCGCAATCTCGGCGAGTTCCTTGTCGGCGAGTTCCTGGCGGTTGCCCTGGACGTAAAGCTCGACGCTTTCTTTGCGCGATTTGATCATGCCTTTGAGCATGGCGATGATCTCGTCATCGGCGATGGCGTCGATGCCCTTGGGGCGGGCGGCGATGTCAGAGTCTTTTAGCTTGGCGGTGATCATGCGGATCGCGCCGACGCGCGGGGCGTCTTTGGCGAGCATCGCGGTTTTAAGTTCGGCGGTAAACCGCTCGCGCAACGTCATGGTAATCTCCTAGAAGGGCAGCGACCATACACGATAATTCGTGAAAGTGTGAGTGCCGGGAAGAAATTTCCCAAATTTTATCCGAATGATTGAATTGGGAAGAAATTTCCCATAATGTGTGGGCATGACCCAAACTGTCGAACAGATCATTGAGCGCTTGGGCGGGGCTGATCAGGCCGCGAGCAAGCTGGGCGTTGGCACTGAGGCGCTGCGCAAGTGGCGTCAGGCCCGCTCGATCCCGTCTCGCCATCTTGCAGCGATTCTGGCCCTGACCGGGCTTACCCTGGCCGATATGCCGGGCGCCGTTGCCTCCCCCTCGCCCACCCAAGGAGCCGCCATGCTGGAACAGAATTCCCCTCCCGACGGTGCGACGGCAGCACTTGTGCTCAATGATGGCACCGTGTTTTGGGGGTGCGGCTTTGGCGCGCATGGCGCAGCCGCTCTTGGTGAGGTGTGCTTCTCCACCGGCATGACCGGGTATCAGGAGACGCTGACTGATCCGTCGTTCGCGGGCCAGATTATCACCTTCACCTTCCCCCATATCGGCAACACCGGGGTCAACGGTGAGGATTTGGAGGCGGCGCATATCGCGGCCTCGGGCCTTGTGGTGAAGCAGGACATCACCGAGCCATCAAGCTGGCGCTCGATGCAGAATTTGCAGGAATGGCTGGTGCGCGAGCGCGTGCCGGGGATTGCAGGCGTTGACACGCGCGCGCTTACCATCCGCATTCGTGACGGCGGTGCACCCAACGGCGTGCTGAGCTTCCCGCAGGATGGCCGCTTCGACATTCCTGCCCTGACAGCCCAGGCGAAGAACTGGCCGGGGCTTGAGGGCATGGATTTGGCCAAGACCGTCTCCTGCACGCAATCCTATCGGTGGAATGAAACCAACTGGGTTTGGGGCGTGGGCGTGGGCAAGCAGACGGCACCCACCAAGCGCGTTGTCGCCGTCGATTTCGGTGCGAAACGTAACATCCTACGCAATCTAGCCTCGGCTGGCTGTGAAGTGATCGTGGTGCCGGCTACGGCGACGGCGGACGATATTCTCGCGCACAACCCAGACGGCGTGTTCCTCTCCAACGGCCCTGGCGACCCAGCCGCGACCGGGGTTTACGCGGTGCCCGCGATCCAGGGCGTGCTGGCTTCTGGCAAGCCGGTGTTCGGGATTTGCCTCGGCCATCAGTTGCTGGGCATTGCGCTGGGTGGGAAGACCTACAAGCTGGGGCGTGGCCATCGCGGGGCGAACCAGCCGGTGCAGGAGCTTGCGACCGGCAAGGTGGAGATTACCAGCCAGAACCATGGTTTTGCAGTTGATCCGGCCTCGCTGCCCGACGGTGTGGTGGTGACGCATCGCAGCTTGTTCGATGGCTCGAATGAGGGGCTGGCTTGTGCGGAGAAGCGATGCTTCTCAGTGCAGTATCACCCTGAGGCGAGCCCTGGGCCTTCGGATGCGCATCATTTGTTCACGCGGTTTGTGGAGATGATGGGCTGAGCTTCAGCTCCCTTTCCTCGTCATTGCGAGGAGCGTGAGCGACGTGGCAATCCATTTTACTATCGGAATCAGCATGGATTGCCGCGCTCCGCTCGCAATGACGGAAAACTTTAAACGTCGAGCCTGACGAAAGAGACCACCATGCCCAAGCGCACAGACATCAAATCCATCATGATCATCGGCGCTGG
>CAIZGT010000613.1 GCA_903932545.1 uncultured Rhodospirillales bacterium | reverse complement strand
CACAGGTGCGGGTGCGGTGGACCAGGAGGCGGCAGACCTCTATGTTGCGCGTCAGATCAAGTTCGACCCTGATCTTTGGGTTTTGGAATTTGAAAGCCCCGACGGTCTTCCGCCGTTTGAGGGGCGCATTATTTGACGCGTGCTAGTCCATCGTCGCCCAATCTTAAGGAGTTCATGATGCGCCGACTTTCCCTCGTCCTACTTGCCGCATCGCTCCCTGTCATGGCGGCCGCGCAGCCGATTGAGGGTGTCTATGTCAGCGGCGGTGGCGGGGTGGATTTTCACGACAACACCAAGATCCGTTCATTGTCCTCCTCTGCCGCCACAATTTATGGCGGCACCTCCGGCGTGCCGGGCGGGGCGACGTTCAAGCCGGGCTATAGCGGTGAACTGAGCATCGGCTATGGTCTGGGCAACGGCGTGCGCTTTGAGGTTGAAGGCAATTACGCCACCAATGACCGCGATTTTGGCGCGATTTCAAAATCGTTTGCCGCTTTGGCTCCTTATGCGCATCGGAGCGGCCACGAGACCAAAACCGGCGTAATGGGCAATGTGCTATTCGATATGGACATCGGCTCGCCTTACATCTTCCCCTATGTGGGGGCTGGTGCGGGGTATGAGAGCGTGCGGATCAACAGCAACACAGCACTGATTGCCGGCTCAACCGGGACGAATTTGCATTTTGATCAGTCCAAAGGCGCGTTTGCCTATCAGGCGATTTTGGGTCTGTCTTTCCCAATTCCCGGTGTGGTTGGGTTGTCGGCCACGGCTGAATATCGCTTCCTCGGCTTGTCGGGTAATCGCAGCTATGCAGGCACGCTCTCAAGCACGGTCAGCGCCAAGCCGTTGGCGTTGTCCACCACGCTCACCGGCGATGACAATCATCAGCTGATGATCGGCGTGCGCTATGCGTTCAACGTGCCGACGCCGGAGATGCCAGCCCCTTTCACGCCAATTGCTGCCGTCGCACCGGCTCCTGCGGCGTCGCACGCCTATCTGGTGTTTTTTGATTGGGACAGCGCGGCACTTTCCGCGCGGGCACAGCAGATCATCGCTGATGCGGCAAAATCATCCACTGCCACGACGCGGATCGATGTGGCTGGTCATGCCGACAAATCCGGCACGCCTGCCTATAACCAAACCCTGTCATTGAAGCGTGCCAACGTGGTAGCGGCTGAGTTGGTGCGGCTTGGCGTGCCCAAGCCCGCTATCAGCATCTCGGCGTTTGGGGACACCAAGCCGCTGGTGCCGACAGCGCCTGGGTTGCGCGAGCCACAAAATCGCCGCGTGGAAATCGTGCTGAAATGATCGGGCTTGTTTCCCAGCCCTGTTGCAAATCTGCCACAGAGCTGGGATGAAACCTAGCGATCTGAGATTCTGGTGACCAGCGCTCTGGTTTCGGCGGCCACGCCCTGACTAATTTCAAGCAAGCGGTTTGCGGATCACTCCGCATGCACCGGCCTGCCTTGGCGACAAGGTTCAGCTTCTCGCACGGAGACCAAAGATGTCAGTCCGCAATATGATCGTCGCTGCCGCGCTTTTGGCAGCTCCTTTTCTCGCCCCTTCGACGGCGACCGCCCTGCCGGTTGATGGCGAATACGTCACCCTCAGCGGCGGCTTGAGCTTCATCACCAACACCAAAGTGCAATTCGGTTCCACCGCCTCGGGGCATCTGGCCACGGATGGCGCTGGTTCGGCATTCCAGGGCAGCTTTGGTTATGGGTTGGGGAATGGCATTCGCATTGAACTCGAAGTGCTTGGCAACATCGACGATGTTAAAGTCAGTTTCAGCGGCCTGTCGGGCAAGGCAAACAGCATTACCACCGGCCTGATGGCCAACGTGCTGTACGATATCGACCTCGGCCTCCCGGTTATCCCCTATGTCGGTCTTGGCGCTGGCTATGTGGGTGTGCAGGAGCGTTCCTTCCGCGTGACCAATGGCACTGGTACATATAACGGCCGTGACGGCACTCTGGGCAGCACCGCCGTGCAGGGGATTGTTGGTGTGTCGTTGCCGGTGACCAATGCATTTGCCGCCACGCTGGATTATCGCCTGCTCGACAAGATTCAGTCGCGCAACGTGGGCGGCGTTTATACTTCTGGCACCAATGTTTCGGGTTTGGGTGCCAATGTCGGCTCCTCGTATGAACAATCGGTGATGGTTGGTTTCCGCTATGCCCTGAACGCCGCGCCCTCGATGGCGGCCCCGGCGGCACCCGCTCCGGTGGTAATGGCTGCCCCTGCGCCGATGCCCGCGAAATCCTACATCGTGTTCTTTGACTGGGACAGCGCCGTGCTCACCGCCCGCGCTCAGCAGATCATCGCCGATGCCGCCACCAATGCGGGCGTGATTAAGGCCAGCCGCATTGATGTGGCGGGCCATGCCGATAAGTCGGGCACGGCAGCCTACAATCAAGCGTTGTCGTTGAAGCGCGCAAATGTGGTGGCCGCCGAGCTCCAGCGGCTGGGCATTGCCAAGTCTGCGATCAGCATTACCGCGTTTGGCGACACCAAGCCGCTGGTGCCAACGGCTGCTGGTGTCCGTGAGCCGCAGAATCGCCGCGTGGAAATCGTCCTGCACTAAGTTTTATCAGACTGCGTTGTGACAAACCCCCGCATCGCGCAGGTGATGCGGGGGTTTGTGTTTCGGGAGTTTAGCGCCAGAGAGCGTCGCCCCTGGGCAACATCTGTGGTATTTTTATCACAAACACCTGTGTAAACCTTTATCTGCGCGCCGGGTGTCGAATTCCGGTCTGGTTTCGACGCGCTTGTGAGACTACGTAAGCGAAGACGGATTGTGGGGTTGCCTGCAGGTCCCGCTCGGCTTTGCGATGCAAAGCCTGTTCACTCAAAGGAGATACACTGATGACGCTCCGTAAAGCGCTTCTGGTTGCTACCGTGATGGCCCTTCCGGCCGCTGCTATCGCTCAGCCGATCGACGGCCTGTATATCTCGGGCGGCGTCGGCACCAGCCTGCTGTTGAAGTCCGACATCTCGGGCAAGGGTTTCTCGGGGAAGCTGACCGCTCCGAAGCCGGGCTTTGCTGGCGAAGCCAGCGTTGGTTATGGCTATGGCAACGGCCTGCGCGCTGAACTTGAAGTTTTCGGCACGTCGAACTCGGTTAAAGCGACGGCGAATGGCAAGACCGTCTCGACCGGCTACGAGTATCTGTATGGCGCCATGATCAATGGCCTGTATGACATCGACGTTGGTCTGCCGCTGACCCCGTATGTTGGCGTTGGCGCTGGCTACATCTTCCAGCAGATCGGCGGAACCTCGCTGGGCAGCATCGCGGTGCAGGGCATCGTTGGGGCTTCCTATGACCTCGGCAACGGCTTGGCCGTGACGCTGGATGATCGTCTGCTCGACAAGACCCAAAACCGCAACTTCGGCGGCGTGAAGTCTAAGAGCCAGCTTGACGACCAGATCCTGGTTGGCCTGCGTTACTCGTTCGGTGCCGCTCCGGCTGCTGCGGCTGCTGCTC
The DNA here is from genome assembly GCA_903932545.1 of uncultured Rhodospirillales bacterium. Lineage (GTDB taxonomy): Bacteria > Pseudomonadota > Alphaproteobacteria > Acetobacterales > Acetobacteraceae > CAIQQQ01. The sequence goes on along the minus strand of CAIZGT010000613.1, from coordinate 205 downwards.
CTGCTCCGATGACCGCCGTTGCTCCGGCTCCTGCTCCGGCTCGCTCCTACCTGGTGTTCTTCGACTGGGATAAGGCTGACCTGACGGCACGCGCGCAGCAGATCATTGCTGACGCTGCCAAGAACAGCACCGCTGTGAAGGCCACGCGCATCGACGTTGCCGGCCATGCCGACAAGTCGGGCACGCCTGCCTACAACCAGGGTCT
>CAIZGT010000612.1 GCA_903932545.1 uncultured Rhodospirillales bacterium | reverse complement strand
CGCCAGAGCCCTTGCCGGTGGGATACGCCACCAGCCCCTGCGTGCCGCGCACCAATGAGACCAGCACATATTCCAGTCGCCCGATTTCGGAGCCAATGCGCACCGGCAGCGTTGCCTTCACTTGCCCCGCCTGTGCCGCGCCCAAGCCAGACCACGCGCGCAGCACAGGGGCGATGAATTCGTGAAATGTCATGATGGCCGAGGTGGGAAAGCCCGGCAAAATCGCCACCGGCTTGCCGTGCGACACGGCCAAACACAACGGCTTGCCCGGTTTGAGCGCCACGCCATGCACCACCACGCCCGGTGCGCCCAACTGTGCCACCACGCGCGCGGCGACGTCACCAGCACCTTTGGAGGTGCCGCCGGAGAGCAACACCATGTCGTTGTCATCCAAGGCACGCGCCAGCACTGCCGTCATCGCCGCCTCGTCATCGGCGACAATGCCGAATGGCACGGCCTCGCCGCCCAATTCCGCCACCGAGGCCGCGATGATGGCAGCATTGCTGTCGAACACCTGACCCGCACGGATCGGCGCACCTGGGGCGATGATCTCATCGCCGGTTGAGAAAATCGCCACGCGCGGTTTGCGCCACAGCGCCACTTCGGCCACGCCCACGGCGGCGAGCATGCCGATCTCCGCCGCCGCCAGTCGCGCGCCACCGCGCAACACAATCTCCCCACGGCCGATGTCAGAGCCACAGCCCGCAACAAACCCGCCTGCCACGGCTGGACGACTGACCAGCACCGCCATACCTGATGCGGTTTCAGCGAATTCGGTGTGCTCCACCATCACCACGGCATCCGCCCCGCGCGGCAACATGCCGCCGGTTGCAATCGGCGTTGCGGTGCCGCGCGCGAGGGTGATCTGCGGACACACACCGGGGGTGAGCACTTCGGCGTTGAGCGCGAGCCGGATCGGAGACTGTGCGGAGCATCCCGCCAAATCGGCGGAGTTGACCGCGAAACCATCCACACTGGCGCGATCAAATCCTGGCACATCAACTGCGGCGATCACATCATCGGCCAGCACGCGCCCATGCGCGGCGCTGAGTGCGACCGTCTCGATGCCCAACGGGGCGAGATTCAACTGCGCTTCAAACCGCGCTTTCGCCTCATCGCGTGAGGCAATATTCAGGAACTGGTTTTGCGTGGCAGCGCGGCGCAGAAAATCGAGATCGCTCATGCCTTGCTATGTCGCCAGAAGTCGTACGCTGACAAGAGCGCCCGGCGGCATGCCCTCTCGCATGGCAGGCACGATTACGAAACCATCCGCGCGTGCCAGCCCTGCCGCGCCGCCGGTTTCTGCCCAGGCCAGCGGTGTTGCCACGCCGTCGTTTAGGGTGACCAGGGCGATGTCGGTGTGACCGATCGAGGAGACCAGCTTGCCTGCCAGCCGCGCCTCGATCTCCAGATGCCCCATTGGCAACCCGGCCATCCGCCGCAATAAGCGCGAAACGAACAGGTCATAGGCGATGGTAAAGCCCAACGCGTCTTGCGGCAGGCAGATTGCGGGCAACCCGGCGCGATAGCCGAACCGGCACGCCCCGCCGGGCCGCAGCGCCACAGCGCCGATTTCCCAATCATCGCCCGGCAGCGGTGATGAGGTGAGCACCAGATCACCACTGGTATCCCATTGCGACAGATCGCGCCCGAGCAATGCGAGCGCCAATTCACTGAACGCGGCATGCACGCCCCCGCAGACCAGAAGCCCGGCGCGCACGGTCAGCCCCTCGATGCCCAATTCGCTCAGCACCGCCACGTCTTGTGGGCGCAGCACATGCCCGGCGCTAAACAGGCATTCACCGCGCCGCAGCTGGCTGCCAGCCGCCATCACATGCTCGCCCGATGCCACTGCTTCAAGCGCCATGCCGTGTTGCACCGCATCGACTGGCAGCACTGCATCACAGTCTTGCGGCACCGCCATGCCGATGCGCACCGGGTGAGCTTGCACTTTGATCGGATTATACGGCCCTGCCCCCAGCGTGTGCGCGGCCACCACCGCCATGCCATCGATGCTGGCGATGTTGTGCTGCGGCAAGCCATGCGGACTGCGAAAATCGATCAGCAACGCGCGCCCCACTGCCCGGCTGGGCTCCACCGTCGCGGCGGCGATGGGAAATTTCAGATTGTCCAGCCAAGCAAACACTTGCTCGACCGAAGCGAGATCAACACGCATTGTGGCACCACTTTCATCTCACGCGAGGCGTCACTTGAGCGACCACCCCCATTCGCACGATCTGGCAACATCCATGCAAGCGCAAGGCTGGAGCGTTATCACCGATGAAGGCTTCATCGGCTTGATCGGGCCGTTCTTCCAAATTGAGATCAACGGCCAGCCGCATTTCGCCTTCCCCACCGACCACCGCCACCACAATTTGCGCGGTGTGTTGCAGGGCGGAGCATTGATGACCTTTGCGGATCGCATCCTCGGCGTGACTGCGCGCCATCACACCCACGCGCCGCGCACGGCGACGATGCATCTTGATGTGCATTTCGTGGACGCGGTGCAGATTGGCGAGATGGTGGAGGCGACCCCAGTGGTGGTGCGCGCCACACGCTCGGTGGTGTTCATGCGCTGTGAATTGATGGTGGGCGCACGGGTTGTGGGCACCGCGCAGGGGGTTTGGAAATTGCTGAAATAAGGTGACTATGTTCGATTTTGCTTGAGTTGGGCCAGTGGCTATGGTGTCAGATGGTGGATGGAGAACCCTTCCCCCCTTTCCGGCTTTGCGACGGTCACCGCCACTTTGCGGGTGATCTTGTGCAGCCTGATGGCTGGGCTGGGGGCGTGGCGGATTGAGCCTGCGTTGGCCCTTGTGGTGCATCGGCGGATCAGCGTCGCGTTCAGTCAGATCGAGCGGTTGCTGATGCGCTTTCGTGCCGGTCGGGTGTCGCAGGCGCGGGTGCGTGTGGCGGCGCCAACTGGGCGGGGCCGCAAAACGTGCTCCGCCCCATTGCCGCGCCGATTCGGCTGGCTGGTGCAGGCGGGCGGGTATCAAGTGGCATGCTTCGGCTCACAGTTGCGGACAGTGTTGCAGACGCCGGAGATGACGGAGTTCTTGGCGGCATCGGCGCAGGCGCGGCGGATTTTGCGGCCATTGTGTCGGGCACTGGCGATGGAGGTGCCGGGGATTGTGCCAAAGGCGCGCGTGGCTGCGACCCAAAGCGGTGAGCCGAAGCGACGGATCCGCAAGCCACGCCCCAAACCTGCACCGTTTCGCATTCCCCTGCCGCGCGGCGTGCTGTCGGCGGCGCGAAGGCAGGGTTTTGGAAAAGACCCGGGCTGAGAGACCCGAAGATGCGACGTAAATGTTCCGGTTTGTTATCAAAAATGACGCAGGCGTTGCGCCTCCGCCCTACAACTCCTCGACCCGCGCAATCCCCGGCATTGATTTCAGGGCTTGGGCGAGGCGGGGGGAGACGTTGAAGCCGCCGGGGAGTGGGATTTCGACCTCTTTGGTTTCGGCAATTTGCGGCACCAGCACCACGCGGCCCCGGCCCTTGCCTTCACGGTCGAGCAGCGCGCGGATATGGCCGACGGCTTCGGTTTGTTGGAGCCAGATGCGAATGCCTGCGCCGGCGCGAGTGGCCGCTTGGTCGAGCGGTTCGCATTCTTGGGCGGTGATGCGCAAGGAGTCGCCTTCGAGTTTGAGATCGGCGGTGACGAGGATGGCGTTGCCGGCTTGGAGCATCTCACGCGAGCGGCTGAGCACTTCGCTGAAGAAGGTGACTTCATATGAGCCACCACCATCGGAGAGGCGCACCCAGGCCATGCGGCTACCTTTGGCGGTGATGCGTTCCTTGGAATTGATGACGCAGCCCGCCAGCTTCACCCGTGCGGCGCCGAGTTGGGCGCGATCTTCGAGGCGGTTGCTCGGCACCGCCCCGATGCGGCGCAGCACGGAGGCGTAGGCGTCGAGCGGATGGGCGGTGAGGTGGAAGCCGATGGCGTCGGCTTCGTAGCCGAGGCGGTCCATATCCTCCCAATCGGCGATATTGGGCAGACGGAGCTTCTCGGGCTCCGCGCCGCCGAACAGGCCGACTTGGCCGGAGTTCTTTTCCTCAGCGGTGGCCTGGGCTGAGCGCAGGATGGTTTCAGCCGAGGCAAACATCCGGCCGCGATTGCGATCCAGAGTATCGAAAGCGCCGGCGCGGGCGAGGTTTTCGAT
>CAIZGT010000611.1 GCA_903932545.1 uncultured Rhodospirillales bacterium | reverse complement strand
TAAGCCATGATCAGTGGTCCCTGCGACAAAGTTGACGAAAGACGATAACATCGTCTTCGCTATGATCCTATTTTCGCGATCTGACCGCGACTTTCAAGCCGTGGCCGGATTAAACCGCAGACATACTTCGCAACATGCAGCATGACGGCAACAATACCTAGTCGTTGCGCAACAAGCCAGCAGGTTTCGCGCGCAGAGCGGCGGCAGTTCCAGCATAGCCAAACGCCAACAGCAGCGCGAGACTTGAAGCAAGGGTTGCGAGCAACCGACCGGGAAGGAATTCCCAATTGCTGTGCATCACAAAATGCACCACAGCATAGCTTGACGCGGTGCCGATCAGGGCAGCGAGTAGGCCCGCAGCGAGGCCGAGCACGCCGAATTCCACCAGCCATGCAGCGCGGATTTGGGCGCGGGAGGCACCGAGAGTTTTCAAAATCACCGCCTCCGCCACCCGCCGCCGCTGGCCGGATGCGACAGCGCCCGCCAACACCAGCATGCCGGAGACCAGCGTAAAGCCTCCGGTGGCTGACAATCCCATTGCGATCTGCGCGAACAGCGCGGAGACGGCGGCCAGCAAATCGGCCACACGAATGCCCGTCACGTTCGGCAACGCATCCGTCACCCGGCGCAGCAGGCCGGCTTGCTCGGCATCGGGAAGTTTGAGTGTGGCGATGGTAGAATGCGGGGCGTGTTCAAGCATGCCGGGGCTTGCCACCATGGTGAAGTTGATGCCCATCGAGCGCCATTGCACCTCTCGCAGATTGGCCACAGTGAGGTCGATATCGCGGCCGAGCACGTTGACCCGGACCACGTCTCCCAGATGAACGCCCCAGCCTTTCGCGATGTTGGCGTCCAGCGAGAGCAAAGGCGGGCCGTTGTAATCGGCAGGCCACCACGCGCCCTCAACGATTTTCGACCCCTCGGGCGGAAGGGCAGAGTAGGTCAGACCGCGATCGCCGCGCAGCGCCCAGGCAGAGTCGGGGGAGACATGCAGCGCCTCGACCTTCACCCCGCTGATGGCGACCATGCGGGCGCGCATGTTTGGCACCTCATGCAACTCACTCACACCGGGCGTGGCAGTCACAATGTTGTTGAACTCAGCCAGCTGGCGCGGTTGGATGTCGATGAAGAAGAAGCTCGGCGCGCGTTCGGGCAATTGGCCCGCAAGTTGGCCGGTGATGTTGCCTTGAATCATCGCCACTGCCGCAAGTGTTGACAGGCCCAACCCCACCGAGATCAGCATCAACGGCGTGGACGCCCCTGGGCGGTAGAGATTGCCCAATCCCAGCCGCGCCCAGGGTTTCCGAGGCGCAGGAATATTGGCGGCCAGATGCATCAGACCCCACGCACCAAGGCGATAAATCAGCAAAGTGACCAATGCCGCACCGCAGAAGCCGAAGGTAAACATCCGCTCGCTCGACCCGGCCACCACCACACCCACCAGGGCCAAAGCGAGCAGCAAAGTGCCGAGCAGTACGCCCCAGCTGGGCAGCGTGGCGTCTGGCTGCAAAGCGTCGCGGAACAGCGCAGCGCCAGAGATGCGAGCGGCGCGCGACAGCGGCCACAGCGCGAAGGTTGCCGCCGTCAATGCGCCTGTGAGGGCCGCGAGCAGCAGCGGCGCAAGAAACACGCCGCCTTGCGGCGGCACCGGCAGCGCGTCACCGAACGCCGCCCCCACCGCCAGCGGCAAAATCGCGCCAAAGCCTAGGCCGAGCAGAATGCCGAATCCGGCCAGCACCGCCACCTGCATCGCCGCCGAGGCAAATACCAGCGAAGGGGCAGCACCCAAGCAGCGCAACGTGGCGATGGCGCGGGCGCGGG
>CAIZGT010000610.1 GCA_903932545.1 uncultured Rhodospirillales bacterium | reverse complement strand
TGAATGACGAGCCTGCGGTGGACAGCCGCCGTGCCTCGGTGCCAACCACGACCAGCAAGCCATTACCGCCGACCGGCGGCCTTGGCGCTGCTCCGGCGGCTGGTTAACAACACAATGACCAATGGCTGGGCGGGCCTTCCGAAAGGAAGGCCCGTTGTTATGGGCATCATCAACGTCACGCCGGATAGTTTCAGCGATGGCGGCAAGCATGGCGACCCGGTGGGGGCTGCGATGGCGCTGGTCGAGCAGGGCGCTGACCTGATCGATATCGGCGGCGAGAGCACTCGGCCTGGGGCTGCGACGATCCCGATCTCAGAAGAAATCGCCCGTATTCGTCCCGTGGTGGCCGCACTCGCAAGCCGTGGTGTAGTGGTCTCCATCGACACAAGAAACGCCGAAACGATGCGTGTGGCGCTCGAAGAAGGGGCGCGGATCGTTAATGATGTGACAGCGTTGGCATATGATCCGGATGCTGCCGGTGTGGTCGCACGCTTGGGCTGCCCGGTGGTGTTGATGCATATGCGCGGCGGGCCGGAGACTATGAACGCACTGGCGGATTATGCCGACGTGGTGGCGGATGTGAAGCGCGAACTGCACGCCTCGGTGGCCCACGCAGAAGCGGCCGGAATTGCGCGCGACAAGATCGCGATTGATCCTGGCATCGGTTTCGCCAAAACCGCCGAACACAACATTCTGCTGCTACGCCACCTCGAAGACCTCGTGGAGCCTGATCTGTCGATGCTGGTCGGCGTCTCGCGCAAAGGCTTCATCGGCGCGCTATCGGGCGAGCCCGATCCGGCGAAACGCGCAGGCGGTTCGGTGGCGGCGGCGTTGTTCGCCATTCAGCGTGGTGCTGCGATTTTGCGGGTGCATGATGTGGCCGAAACGGTGCAGGCAATCCGGGTTTGGCGAGGTCTGGCTGGATTAAGCTAATCGACAGGATTATGCCGCAATCTTGTATAACAACCACGCGGCAGCATTCAGGATTTGTCTTCGATGTCCAACACCAACACGCCCAGCACCAGGCGTTTTTTCGGCACTGACGGTATCCGTGGCACGGCCAACACCGCGCCGATGAATGCCGAAACCGCCCTCAAGCTCGGCCAAGCCGCCGGGCTGTGCTTCACCCGTGGCGCGCATCGCCACCGCGTGGTGATCGGCAAAGACACCCGCCTCTCCGGCTACATGATCGAACCTGCCCTGGTAGCGGGTTTCATCGGCGCGGGGATGGATGTGGTGCTGGCCGGCCCGCTGCCGACGCCGGGGGTTGCCATGCTCACCCGCTCACTGCGCGCCGATCTGGGGGTGATGATTTCTGCCTCGCACAATCCGTTCGAGGATAACGGGATCAAATTGTTTGGGCCGGATGGGTTCAAATTGTCCGACGAAACCGAGTTGGAGATTGAGGCGCTGATGGATAGCGATCTGTCTGCCCAACTCGCCAAACCCGCCAAACTTGGCCGCGCCTCGCGCCTGAACGATGCCGCTGGTCGCTATATCGAAGCGGCGAAGGCGAGCTTTCCGCGTGGATTGCGCCTTGATGGCCTGCGCATCGTGGTCGATTGCGCCAATGGTGCGGCCTATAAAGTTGCCCCCGCCGTGCTGTGGGAACTTGGTGCTGAGGTGATCGAACTTGGCGTGAAGCCCGATGGCGTGAACATCAATCGCGGCTGCGGCTCCACTTCGCCGAGCTTCCTCAGCGCCGAAGTGGTGAAGAATGGCGCGCATCTGGGCCTCGCACTGGATGGTGACGCAGATCGCCTCATCATCGCCGACGAGACCGGGGCGATTGTCGATGGAGATCAGGTGCTCGCCCTCATCGCCCGTTCTTGGCACGCCAATGGGCGGCTCGAAGGTGGCGGCGTGGTGGCCACGGTGATGTCCAATCTCGGGCTGGAACGCTTCCTCGCCAGCCTGGGCTTAAAGCTGCATCGTACTGCGGTGGGCGATCGCTACGTGGTGGAGTTGATGCGCGCGGGCGGGTTCAACCTCGGGGGCGAGCAATCGGGCCATATGGTGCTGTCTGACTACGCCACCACCGGCGACGGCCTGCTGGCCGCGTTGCAGGTGCTGGCGGTGCTGGTGGAAAGTGGGGAGCCGGCCAGCCAAGCCTGCCAAATGTTCAAACCATTCCCGCAAGTGCTGAAAAGCGTTCGTTATCATGTGGGTGCGCCACTGGAAGATGACGCGGTGGTGGCGGCGATTGTGCAGGCCGAGGCTGAACTCGCCGCCACTGGTCGCCTTCTTATTCGCAAGAGCGGGACCGAGCCGTTGATCCGCGTGATGGCTGAGGGCGAAGATCGCCCAATGGTTGAGCGCGTGGTGGATGGGCTTTGCACGCTGATCTCGGCCACTGCCACGCGGCTGCGCGATGCGACGTCGGTGGAGAATGTGGCCTGAGCGCGTCTGCTGTGCCCGGCTTGGCGCTGAGCGGGCGGGTTCTGATCATCGCGGGCTCTGATTCCGGCGGTGGCGCAGGCATTCAGGCCGATATCAAAACCGTCTCAGCCTTGGGCGGCTATGCGATGACGGCGATCACCGCGCTTACCGCGCAGAATACGCTGGGCGTGCATGCGGTGCATGCGGTGCCGCCCGGCTTTGTGATGCAGCAAATCGCCTGTGTGCTCGATGATCTGGGGGCGGACGCCATCAAAACCGGCATGCTGGGCGATGTTGCCACGATCGACGCGGTGTGCGCCGCCTTGGAAGCGCGGCCACAGCGCATACCGCTGGTGGTCGATCCGGTGATGGTGGCCAAAGGTGGGGCGAGCCTGTTGGCTGATGACGCTGTGGCTCATCTCAAACGCCGCCTGCTGCCGCTGGCCAGCCTGCTCACCCCCAATCTGCCCGAAGCCGAAGTGCTGGCCGGGATGCGGATTGAGACTGAGGCCGACATGCACCACGCCGCCGACGCGCTGTTGACGTTGGGGGTTCCGGCCGTCCTGCTCAAAGGCGGGCATCTGCCGGGTGATGAGGTGATCGATCTGCTCGCCACCG
>CAIZGT010000609.1 GCA_903932545.1 uncultured Rhodospirillales bacterium | reverse complement strand
TGCAGCAGGTGAGGTCGTGATAATCGCCGTCGAGATTGGAGGCGACTTCGATGAGCTTGCCATCCTTCAGCCAGCCGAAGGTGCGCGGATCGGCATCGGCCAATGCATCCGCTTCGCCCCTCTCCACGGCCGCGCGGAGCAATTCGCCGGGGAATTGCCGCCAAGTTACCTCACTCTCACCGTCAATGCCGAGCTTGTTGAGTTGGATGTTGAACAGGTTTTTGGTGGGCGCGGTCATATCCGCCACCGCCACAACCTTGCCCTTAATGCTGGCCAGATTGGTGATGCCGGATTTCGCCGGTGCCAGCAGTCGCATGCAGCCGCCATGCGCGCCGGCGGTGATTTTAACGTCAAACCCCTGTTCAAGCGGCTTCAGCCAGCGCAGTGCCATGCCCACGCCCGCATCGGCTTTGCCTGTTGCGATGGCTTCGAGCAATTGATCTGTCGAGCCGCCGAAATTGATCAGCTCCACGTCGAGATTGTATTTCTCGTAAATCGCTTGCTTCACACCTGCGAGCGGGCCAACGAGGCAGACGGACGAGGCGTTCCAGGCCAGCTTGATCGGCGTCTTTTGTGCCAGTCGCTCGGGCGGCACGTCCGAAAACACATGGCCTTCAGCAGCGGCGTTGGTGCAAAGGCTTGCCCGCACCATCCGGTCGAACGCGGCGGTGTTTGCGGTGCGCGAAGGGAAGGCGCGGACGGTGGCGGTGCCAAGAGTGGCGAGGGCACCCCCAAGGCCGATGCTGGTCAGCACGCGGCGTCTTGTGGTGGCAGTCGAGACGGGCTTGGTCATCGGTCAGGCTCCATGTTGCAGATGTTCCCGGCGAAGAAAGATATTCTACAAATAACAAGCTTGGTAGAATATGGATCGTCGACAATAAGGCATTGATCTAGAACTTATTTGTGCCGCAAGGGGCGGCTTAATCAACAGAACGGTATTTTGTATTTTCAGTTGAATTTAGGAAAAATGGACCGTTTTTGCGGTGGTGAGAGCACGACGCTTTCAAGTTTAGGTGCCCAGTCTCGACCAAGAGCTATTGCCGCGCAGCCAAGGCCCTGCGGAACACCTGTTCCATCATCCAGTGCTCATTCGGATAGTGCCCCGCCCACTCGTCCCAGCCGGATTCCCGGCGGTATTGGCCCAGCAGATCCGCAGCGAGCACAGCAGCCGGTTCAGTCGGCACTCGCTGCTCCGCATTCGGATGCACGAACAGCGCGTCGGCTTGGCAGTAGAGCTCGCACATAAAGCAAGTCTGGCAATCCTTGGCGCGCGCAATCACCGGCGGCGCATCTCTCACTGCATCGAATACGTTGCTGGGACAGACCGCCACGCAGCGGTTGCAGCCGGTGCAGCGTTCGGCGAGCAGAAGTTCGATCATTCCGCTGCCTCCAGAGCATGTGCCGCGCGGGGTGCGTCGGCGCGCAGGTTCACCGCGTCGAACCCGCTGACCAAGAGGCGGTGCGCCTGTGTTGGGTCAGTGTGCGGGGCGTCCACCCGTTTGTGCATCCCCCGGCTTTCGGTCCGAGCCTGAGCCGTCGCAAGCGACCAGCGGGAGGTTGCGAGCAGGGCGGCGGTCTCACGCAGGGCGAGTGCGTCCGCACCTGGGGCAGCGTGGTTGCGCAATTCCTGCCACGCGGCGTCAATCGTCGCAAACGAGGCGGCGAGTTGGTCGCCTCGGCGGAAGATGTTCTTGTCGTAGGGGTGCATCTCGCCCTGCACCGCGCGACGCGCCTGCGCGATGTCGAATGCCGCAGCGTGGCGACGCGGCCTGATGCCCGCCTCGCCGAGACCAGACAATGGTGGCCAGCCCCACCCCATCACCTTTCGCGCCAGGGCTGCGGCAGAGTGACCGGCGAGCGCGCCGGAG
>CAIZGT010000608.1 GCA_903932545.1 uncultured Rhodospirillales bacterium | reverse complement strand
CGGTGCTTGATCTGGTGCTGGCCGACCAGGGCAATCCGCGCGGCTTGGCGTTCCAATTGGTGGCGATCCACACGCTGCTCGATGAACTCGCCGAGCCCGGCCCGCGTGAGATGTTCGCGGGTGTGGCCGCTGGGCTGGTCGCTGAGGTGGAATCGCTGGTCGATACCGTGCTCGGCGCCAAGGACCAAGCCGTGGCCGCGTCAGAATTGCCGCGCCAACTAGAAGGCGTGGCCGCGACATTGAGTGATCTCTCAGACCGGATCACCCGCCGCTATTTCGCACTGCTGCCGGTGGCGCAAAGCCTTGGCACAGCAGAGATTGCCGCTGAAGAGACGGACGAATTGGCGGGCGTGGCATGAAATATCGGATTGAACACACCACCACCTATGCCTATGCCACTCCCGTGGATCTGGCGAGCCATATGCTGCATTTGTCGCCGCGCGCGATTCCGGGGCAATTGGTGGTGGCGTCGGAATTGATCTGCGAGCCGCAGCCGAGCCGCACCAATCTGGCGCAGGATCATTTCGGCAACAACGTGGCGTGGATGTTCCTAGACCGTCGGCATGATCTGTTCTCGGTCACGCTGAAAGCGGAGGTGGATGTTCATTTTGCCCCGCCACCAGCGGCCGATCGCACGCCAGCTTGGGAAGACGTGGTGTCGATGGCAAGTGAGGGTGGGCAGCGCTCTTGGCAGGAAGCTGAGTTTGTGTTCGACAGCCCGATGTTGCCGTTCGAGCCCGCCGCTGGGGCTTATGCTGCGCGCAGCTTTCCGCCAGGGCAGGCGATTCTGGCGGGGCTACTCGATCTCAATGGCCGGATTCGCAAGGATTTCAGCTTCAAGCCCGGTGTCACCAATGTGCAGACAACGGTTGCCAAGGTGCTGTCACAGCGCGCTGGGGTATGCCAGGATTTCACTCATCTGATGATCGCTGGCCTGCGCGCCATCGGCCTGCCAGCCCGCTATGTGTCGGGCTATCTGCGCACGCGCCCGCCGATCGGCCAGCCGGCACGACGCGGCGCGGACCAATCGCATGCGTGGGTGGGCGCTTGGTTGGGGCCAGAATTTGGCTGGGTTGATCTCGACCCAACCAATGATCTCGTGGTGCGTGATGAGCATGTGGTGCTGGCATGGGGCCGCGATTACGGCGATATCAGCCCGGTTCGTGGCGTGATTTTGGGCGGCGGGCGGCACAGTGTGACGGTGGGCGTCGATCTTGAGGCGCTGGAGCGTTAACCTCTGCTTTATTATTTTCTGGGATGCTGATGGAGCAATTTCCAGGGAACGCTCGGATGTCGGACAAAATTCCGGCCTGTTCTGCCAATGGGTCACCACCTTTGGTGCGAGGTGTGGCTGCCGTTGCCGCTGATCTGGCGCGAGGTGCGGCGGTGGCAGAGATTGCTGCCGAACTCAGCGGACCATTTGCAAGTGAAGCTGATATTGTCGGCGCTGCGTTTGATACCGCCATGCTCGCATTGCTTTCAGGCCAAACCGCGCTGGGCCGAGCGTTGTTGCACGATGTGCTGTTCCAAGCTCGGCTGTTCCGCGTGGTGCCAAGCCTGCCGGCGCAGGGTGATGGCGCACGCCGGTTGCGCGTTTTGGGGTTTCTGGCGGCGGGCGATCTGCAAACCAACTTGCCGATTGAATTTATCACCGCCCATCTGCCGGTGCAGCTTGATCTGCTGTTCGTGGCGCTAGGGGAGGATCTGCCGGATGCACTGCCCGAGCATGATCTGGCGATCTGTCTGGTCAGTGATGCCCGCCGCGATATCCTGCGACAGTTGATCTGCCAATTGGCAAGTTGGCCGCGCCCGGTGATCAATCATCCGGCGCATGTGCTTGGCGGACATGTGGAAGCGTTGACCCGCGACGGGATGGCGCAGCTATTTTCGGGCAGCCGGTCCGTGCTGGCACCGCTGACACGCAGCTTCGCACGCGATGAGATTGAATCATCGCTGGAGTTGGCAAGGCTGATGCCGCATGCGACATGGCCGATCCTGGCCCGCCCAGATACATCGCATGCTGGAGACCGCTTGGCGCTGCTCCACACACCACAGGATTTGGCGGTATATGTGCAGAGCGTGTCGGCAGAGCGCATCACGCTGAGCCAGTTTGTCGATTACCGCGATGTGGACGGGATGTTCCGCAAGCGCCGGGTGGCATTAATCGATGGGAAACCGTTCCTGTGCCACATGGCGATCTGCAGCCATTGGATGGTCCATTACGTCAATGCCGGCATGCTCGATTCAGCGGAGAAGCGCGCGGAGGAAGCCGCAGCGATGGCAGCGTTTGACGCGGGCTTTGCCCAGCGCCACCGCGCCGCACTGACCGAAATCAGCGCCGCACTTGGGTTGGATTACGTGCTGATTGATTGCGCCGAAGCACCGGATGGGCGGTTGTTGCTGTTTGAGGTGGAGATGGCGGCGATCGTCCACGCGCTCGATCCGGTGGACCTATTCGCCTATAAGCAGCCACAGATGCAGCGCGTGTTCACAGCGTTTCAGCGCATGCTGGAGCAGTCGTGTGGCGCGTCAATGGCCGCTTCTTAGCGCGGAATGGTGATGCGGACTATCCGGCCGCCGCCACCGCTCGCCCGGCTGAAAGCCGGTAAATCCGATCCAGATGCTCCACCCCGGTCAGGTGATGGGTGATCAGGATCGTGCTGCGGTCGCCGGTAGATTGGTTGAGTGTGGCGAGAAATTGGCGTTCTGTTTCAGCATCAAGCCCGGCGCACGGCTCGTCCAGGATCAGAATACGCGCGGGCGACAGCAGCG
>CAIZGT010000607.1 GCA_903932545.1 uncultured Rhodospirillales bacterium | reverse complement strand
TACAGGATGCACCTCTGGACCGTCTGGCGCTTGGCATGACTGCCACTGTCATGGTGCGCCATCCCGGCGCAGATGTGGCAATCTTGCCTGCCAGTGCCGTGACCGATCAGGGCGGCCAACCGGCGGTTTGGGTGCTCGACCCCACCAAACAGCGCGCCACCAAGCGGGCAGTGCTGGTTGCGGGTTATGACCAAGATGGGCATGTGGCCATCGCCAGCGGCCTGAACGTCGGTGACAAGGTGATCACGGCCGGCGCACCAGCCATCACTGCGGACATGGCATTGACCGAGTGGGCAGGAGCAGTGCGATGATCACACCACCCGACTCACAGCCGTTGGAACGCTTCAACCTCTCAGCCTGGGCACTGCGCCATAAGGCGCTCACATTGTTCGCCATGATCGCGCTCGCTGCCGGTGGTGCGATGGCCTATTTCGGCCTGGGCCGGGCGGAAGACCCTAGCTTCACTCTGAAAAACATGATCGTCATCGTTGATTGGCCGGGTGCCTCCGCCGACGAGATGGCGCGCCAAGTGGTGGACCCGATTGAGCGCAAGCTGGAAGAATTGGCCTTCCTCGACCATCTCGACAGCCAAACCCAACCCGGCCACACCGTGGTCACGCTCACCCTGCGTGATGACACTCCGCCGGGGCGCGTGCAGCCGCTGTGGTATCAGGTGCGCAAGAAAATCGGCGACATCACGCCCATGCTGCCGCCCGGCATTCAGGGGCCGTATTTCAACGACGAATTCAGCGACGTGTTCCCGGTGGTCTATGCCATCACCGGCGACGGCTTCTCGCTGCCTGAACTCAAACATGTCGCCGAAGATGTGCGCGAAGGCCTGCGCACGGTTTCCAATGTTGGCAAAATCATGCTGGTTGGCCAGCAGGATGAGCGTATCAGCGTTGAGGTTTCCATCCGCAAACTCGCCGAACTCGGGATATCGCTCAACACCGTCTATGGCGTGATCCAGAAGGAGAACGCGGTGGTCGATAGTGGTTTCGTCGATACCGCCCATGACCGCATCCGCGTGCGCACCCGCCCCGATGTGGACGGGCCATCGGCGATTGCGAACCTGCCAATCCCGGTCGGCCAGAAGCTGCTGCGCCTGGGAGACCTCGCCACCATCCGCCGCCTGACGGTGGACCCGCCAGCAGCAACCATGCGCGTTGGCGGCAAGCCCGCGCTCGGTTTGGCAATCGCGATGGCCGATGGCGGCAACATCCTCCATCTCGGCAACGATCTCGCCGCCCGTCTGGAGCAGATCAAACCCGGCCTGCCGGTGGGCATCTCCATCAGCCGAATCAACGATCAGGCGAGCGTTGTCGCTGCCGATATCGCCGACTTCCAGGAGAGTTTCGTTGAAGCCTTGGCCATTGTGCTGCTGGTCAGCTTCATCTCGCTCGGCTGGCGCACCGGCATTGTGGTGGCAATCTCGGTGCCGCTGGTGCTGGCGGGCGTGTTCATCGGCATGAAGCTGCTCGGCATCGACCTGCAACGCATCTCACTCGGCGCGATGATCATCGCCCTCGGCCTGCTG
>CAIZGT010000606.1 GCA_903932545.1 uncultured Rhodospirillales bacterium | reverse complement strand
TGCTGTTGGTCGGCATGTTGATGATCGGCCTTTCGATGCTCTGGCTTGGCGAACTCAGCAATCAGAGCTCATTCTGGGAATTGCTGGCCCCCCAGGCGTTGCGCGGGGCGGGAACAATGATGGCGATGTTGCCGGTGAACCAACTCGCCCTCGGTATGCTGCCACCGATGCAGCTCAAAAATGCGTCGGGCCTGTATAATCTCATGCGCAATCTCGGTGGTGCCATCGGCATCGCGGCGATCAATGCAATGGCCACGGCGCGCGAGCAGGTCCACACCCTGCATTTGGATGAACAGGTCACTTGGGCGCGCGCTGGGGCGCAGAACACTTTAACCAACATGACGATGTTGTTTCAGCAGCATTTCGGCGCGAACGCCTATCCGGTGGCGATCAAGCAAATGTCGTTGATGGTGCAGCGCGAGTCACTCACGCTCACCTATAACGACGTATTCCTGGTGCTCGCGATCAGCTATTTCGTGGCAATCCCGCTCACATTCCTGTTGCGCCGCCCGCAGCCGCAGAAGGGGCCGTCAGAGGCGCATTAACCCACGCTCCGCTTGAAATGACCGGGCAGCCGCGATTTTCGATAATTAACCGGAACGAGTGCGGCGCAGATCGGCGCGAAATCTCAGTACATTTTTCCAAAACCCTGCCGTCGCGCCGCTGCCAGCACGCCGCGCGGCAGCGGAATCCGAAACGGCTCCGGCTTGGCGCGCGGTTTGCGCGGGCGTCTGCGCGACACGCCACGTTCGGCCCGGTCTTTGTCGATGGTCCATGGTAATCTCACCGCCAAGGCGCGCAACAAAGGCCGCAGAATGCGACGGGCTTGCACAGACATTTCCAGCAGCTCCGCCATCTCCGGCCGCGCCAGCACGTGCTGAACCTGCGCGCCATACGCCGCCGCATGGTGCTTGCCGGTTAGCACCAGCCACGCAAATTTGCGCGGCATGCGATTGGCGGGCGGGTTGATCATCTTGCGCCCAGGCTGCACCACGCGCGGCGTCGTCAAATGCCGCAGCTTGCCCGCTTGATAGCGTGCGAGCAGTTGGTCAATCCGGCGAAAGATCGCGCTGCACCAATTTGCCGTCGCCATTTGGCGTGCAGGCTCCACGCCGAACAGCCCGAACTGCCGCAACATCACAGCCCAAATCGCCCGCAAAGTGGCGGCGGCTGCTTCAATTTGCGACGGGACGGGGGCTGAATTCATCCGTCATTGAACACCACACCAGGTGGTCGGACTCAAGGTAATTGGGTGTTATCAAACCGTCATCAATCCGTGATTGCGCGCACAGCGTGGCAACCCACCGCACGCAGCAAGCCCCACGCCCGATTGCCGCGTCGCCACGCCTCGCAATCGCGGTTGGACGGGTTAAATCCCCGCCCCCTCATCATACGAATCATTCCGCGCCCGCGCCTGCGTGATATGGCTATGGGGCGGCACGTTCTGCGTCAGCCACACATTCCCGCCGATTGAGCTATCATGCCCGATGGTGATGCGACCCAAAATCGTGGCGCCGGAATACACCACCACATTGTCCTGCAAGATCGGATGGCGCGGATAATTCTTCAGCAGCGCGCCCGAGGCATCCACCTCAAAGCGTTTGGCGCCAAGCGTCACTGCCTGATACAGCCTGCAATTCTGCCCAATAATCGCGGTCTCGCCGATCACCACGCCTGTTCCATGATCGATAAAGAACCCGCGCCCAATCTGCGCCCCGGGATGAATATCAATCCCGGTCTGTGAATGCGCACTCTCCGCAATAATCCGCGCCAGCATGGTGATGCCGTGGCGATACAGCTCATGCGCCATCCGGTGGCGGATCAGGGCACCGATGCCTGGGAAGCAGCAGATCACCTCATCCACACTTTTCGCCGACGGATCGCCCTCAAACGCGGCCCGAATATCAATCTCCAACATCTCGCGCACCCGTGGCAGCGCCTCGGCGAAATCGGCGACAATCTCCGATGCCAGCCGCGGCAGCGGTGCGGTCACGTCGATGCATTCCGCCATCGTCCAGTCTTCAGCGAGCGCCAATTCCAACTCAATCTGCCGCTCAAGCGCCTGCAATGCGGCATCGAGCGTGCGGGAGACGAAGCTATCCGTGTTCGCCTCACTCAACCCTGCCGGGCCGAAATGGCGCGGGAACATCGCGGCAACCAAGCTGTCAACCAGCACAATCACCACCTCGCGCGCGGGCAGATCATGCGGCGTGCACGGTTGGCGGCGCAGCGCCTCGGTTTGGATCATGCGCAGGCGGCTCGCCACGCTGTCTTTGATATCAAGCACTGCGCACCTCAAATTACCGTATAGCTTCGTGAATTATAGAATATACGCTACAGATTGAGCGGCAGCGGGTCAAATTAGAGCCCGCATAAGCTCCACCCAATGCGGGCTAAAGATTAGAACACCACCACCGAGCGTATCGAACTGCCCTCATGCATCAACTCAAACCCGTGATTGATGTCCTCAAGCGGCATCGTGTGGGTGATCAGATCGTCGATATTGATCTTCCCCTCCATATACCAATCCACAATCTTGGGCACATCACTCCGCCCGCGCGCCCCGCCGAAAGCTGAGCCTTTCCAAACCCGGCCGGTCACCAACTGGAAGGGCCGCGTGGAAATTTCCGCGCCCGAAGGTGCCACGCCGATCACGATGCTCTCGCCCCAGCCGCGATGACACGCCTCCAGCGCTTGGCGCATCACCGCCACATTGCCGGTGCAATCAAAGGTGAAATCCGCACCGCCGCCGGTCAGGTCTTGCACCGCCTGCACCACCTTGTCCGCACCCACCTCTTTCGGGTTGACGAAATGCGTCATCCCGAATTTGCGCGCGATCTCCTGCTTGGCCGGGTTGATATCCACGCCGATGATCTTGTCAGCACCCACCATCTTGGCGCCCTGGATCACATTCAGCCCAATCCCGCCCAGGCCAAACACCGCCACATTCGCCCCGGGCCACACTTTGGCGGTGTAAATCACCGCGCCAATCCCGGTCGTCACACCGCAGCCAATATAGCAAATCTTATCGAAGGGTGCGTCTTCCCGCAACTTCGCCACCGCGATCTCCGGCAGCACGGTGAAATTCGCAAATGTCGAGCAGCCCATATAATGGAACACCGGCTCATTGCGCACACGCTCACATGAAAAGCGCGAGGTGCCATCCGGCATCACACCTTTTCCCTGCGTGGCACGGATCGCGGTGCAGAGATTGGAGCGTTGCGACAGGCAGGTTTTGCACTGCCGACATTCCGGCGTGTAGAGCGGGATCACATGATCGCCCGGCTTCACACTCGTCACCCCAGCACCCACTTCGCGCACAATGCCCGCGCCTTCATGGCCGAGAATGGCGGGGAACAACCCTTCTGAATCAAGGCCCGACAACGTGTAGGCATCGGTATGGCAAATCCCGGTCGCCATCACCTCCACCAAAACCTCACCCGCCTTGGGGCCTTCAAGATGAACGGTTTCGAT
>CAIZGT010000605.1 GCA_903932545.1 uncultured Rhodospirillales bacterium | reverse complement strand
CTGAGCGTGTGAGCGGCTCGCCCAGCACGATTGCGGATGGGCGCGACGGTTTGCGCCAGATTGTGGGGCAGTTGCGCCAACGCACCGCGCTGTTTGCCAGCTCTGATCTGGTGGCGTTCGGCGCGCTGACTGAAGCGCGGCTGCACGGCATCGCGGTGCCGGAACAACTCGCGATTTGCGGCTTTGGTGATTTCGAAATTGCCCGCTCCTGCCATCCACCGATCAGCACGGTGCATGTGGATGGGGCCGAGATCGGTGAAATTGCGGCGCGGGAGATGTTGGCGCGCATCCAGGGGGGCAGCACGCCTGCCCCGATTGCCGTGCCATTCCAGATATTGCCGCGCGCAACCACCTGATCGATCTCTCCCTGCCGCCGCATGCATAAACTGCGCGGTTATCTTGTTAGCGGTAACATGACAGGTTTCACGGTCATTGCCAAGCCCGGTTACAGACCGTGCGATCTATTAAGAAAGTTTATGGACAGATGAAATCGCCACGTGTTGTGAGAATGCATCTCGACATTCGCAGCCGCTGCGATGAGAAAAGGCCGAATTTCCCAGGAGGACCACCTCATGTCAGCCAACCTCGTCGTCGCCCCGGTTCTGAAGCAATTCATCGAGCAGGAGGCCATTCCCGGCACCGGGCTGCAGGTTGAGGCGTTCTGGAGCGGGTTTGCTGACATCATCGCCAATTTCGCCCCGCGCAACGCCGCGTTGCTGGAGCGTCGCGAGACCTTGCAGGAAGAGATTGACGCGTGGCACCGCGCCAACAAAGGCAAGCCGTTTGATCCGGCCGCCTATCGCGCGTTTCTGAATTATATCGGTTACCTCGTTCCCGTGCCGGGCCCATTCAGTGTTGAAACCAGCAATGTGGACGCGGAAATCGCCAAGATCGCAGGGCCGCAATTGGTGGTACCGGTGAGCAATGCGCGTTACGCGCTCAATGCTGGCAACGCGCGCTGGGGCAGCCTGTATGACGCGCTATATGGCACCGATGCGATTGATCAGAGCGGCGAACTTGCGGTGGGCAAAGGCTTCAACGCCAAGCGGGGCGCTGCTGTCGTTGCTGCAGCCAAAGCGTTTCTTGATGCCGCCGTGCCGCTGGCTTCCGGCAGCTACACCGATGTGTCTGGTTACGCGGTGGTGGACGGGGCGCTGGTGCCGACGCTTGCTGATCCGGCACAATTTGCAGGCTATCTCGGTGATGCCGCATCGCCCACCACGATCCTGCTGGCGCATAACGGCCTGCATATTGAACTCAAGATCGACCGCTCAAGCCCGATCGGTGCGACCGACCCGGCTGGTTTGTCTGATGTGATCATTGAATCCGCGATCAGCACCATCATGGATCTGGAAGACAGCGTCGCTGTGGTTGATGCTGCTGACAAGGCGGAGATCCTGCGCAATTGGCTCGGCCTGATGAACGGCACGTTGTCGGCCAGCTTCGAGAAGGGTGGCAAAACGCTGGAGCGCAAGCTCAACCCAGATCGCGTCTATACCGCGCCGAACGGCGGCACCGTGACCCTCGCCGGTCGCTCGCTGATGCTGATCCGCAATGTTGGCCACCATATGTATACCGACGCGGTGACGATGGACGGCCGCGAAGTGCCAGAGACCATTCTGGACGCCGTGTTCACCTCGCTGATTGCGATGCACGACCTCAACAAGCGTGAAGGCGTGAAGAACAGCCGCGAAGGCTCGGTTTATATCGTCAAGCCAAAGATGCATGGCCCCGAAGAAGTTGCCTATGCGCGTGATCTGTTCGCCGCCACCGAAGATTTGCTGGGCCTGGAGCGCAACACGCTGAAGATGGGCATCATGGACGAGGAGCGCCGCACGTCGGCCAATCTCGCCGCTTGTATCCATGCCGCGAAAGAGCGCGTGGTGTTCATCAACACCGGCTTCCTCGACCGCACCGGCGATGAGATGCACACCTCGATGGAAGCGGGCGCGATGGTCCGCAAGGCCGATATGCGCACCGCCGCCTGGATCGGCGCGTATGAAAACAACAACGTCGATGTCGGCCTCGCCTCGGGCCTGCGCGGCCGCGCGCAGATCGGCAAGGGTATGTGGGCGGCTCCTGACCAGATGGCCGCGATGATTGTGCAGAAAATCGGTCATCCGATGGCTGGTGCGAACACCGCCTGGGTGCCCTCGCCCACCGCCGCCACGTTGCATGCGATGCATTATCACAAGGTGGATGTGGCTGCCCGGCAGACCGAACTCGCCACCCGCACACCGGCCAGCCTCGACGCGCTGCTGACCATCCCGCTGGCGGATCGCCCGAATTGGTCGCCGGAAGAACTTCAGCAGGAAATCGACAACAACGCCCAGGGCATTCTCGGCTACGTGGTGCGTTGGATTGATCAGGGCGTCGGCTGCTCAAAAGTGCCGGATATTCACGATGTTGGCCTGATGGAGGACCGCGCCACGCTGCGCATTTCCAGCCAGCATCTGGCGAACTGGCTGCATCATGGCATCGTTACCGAAACCCAGGTGATGGATTCGATGAAGAAGATGGCGCTGGTGGTGGACCGCCAGAACGCTTCAGACCCGCTCTACACGCCGATGGCACCAAAGTTCGACGGTGTGGCGTTCAAGGCGGCACTCGATCTCGTGTTCAAGGGCCGCACCCAGCCGAACGGCTACACCGAGTTCATTCTGCATGCCCGTCGCCGCGAGGCGAAGGCGGCTGGCTGAACACGAAGCGAGACGGGAGAGATGGCACGCGGCACTGGTTTTTGGGACTTTTGCTCATGATCAATGTCGAAACCAGCTCTCCCGTCCGCGCCGCTGACCTGATTGTGATCTCCGCCGCGGCAATGAAGGGCGCGTTTGAGAGTGTGCCTGCGCGGTTTTTCGCCGCCACCGGCATCCATGTGTCGTTCCAATTCGGCACCGCAGGCTTTATCCGCGACAAGGCGACCAGCGGCGCGGCGTTCGATCTCGCTGTGATCCCGCCTGCCCCGCTCGGCGCCCTGGTGAAAGCGGGGTTGGTGCGTGATGGCACGATCACTGCGTTGGGCGTGGTGCGGCTGGCCGCTGCTGTGAGATCGGGGACGCCGCATCCAATGATTGCCACGGTGGGGCAGTTCAAAGCCGCCCTGCTCGCAGCCCCCTCGCTGGGGATTGCCGACCCGGCCAGCGGGGCGACTTCGGGGATTTATCTCGACACGATGTTCGACACGCTCGGCATCGGCGCGGAGCTGCGCGCCAAGCTCAAGCTTTACCCAGAGGGACAAACTGCGATGGAGGCGGCTGTCCGTGGTGAGGTGGCGCTCGGCCTCGGTCAGATGTGCGAGATTGTGCCGGTCGTGGGCGTGGAGATTGTTGGCACCATCCCTGAAGAATTGCAGTTGCTTACGGCCTATTGCGCCGGGCTGGCCGCGCATAGCCCGCATCTGGATGCCGCACGCGCCTTGCTGGAATGCCTCGCAGGTTCGCCACAAGCCGCCGAATTCGTGCGCAACGGCTTCGAGCTACCGGCGCTTTGATCTTCATTTGACATCCCCAGCGCGCATGGTGACTGTTCGTCACTGAATGAAAAACATCCGTGGGGGATTTCGAATGCAGCAGGATCTTGACGAAAACACCGTCACTGCCGCCGTGCTTGAGCAGATGGCGAACACGCCCAATCCGCGCCTGAAGCAGGTGATGGAAAGCCTCGTGAAGCATCTGCACGATTTTGCGCGCGACGTTGATCTCACGCCGGAGGAATGGCTCTACGGCATCGCGTTCATGACCGAAATCGGCAAAACCTGCACGCCGAGCCGCCAGGAGACCATTCTTCTGTCGGACACGCTGGGCCTTTCAGCGCTGGTCAACGCGCTGCATGCCAAAAAGAACCTCGCCAAAGCCACCGATCCGAGCCTGCTAGGGCCGTTTTATCGGGCCGCCGCGCCGATGATTGCGGCGGGCGGGTCGATATGTGCAACGCCGGGGCAAGCGCCGGAGATTCAGTTCTATGGCCAGGTGCAGGACAGCTCCGGCAACCCGATCCCGCATGCCCAGCTCACCGTCTGGCAAACCGATGCTGAGGGCTTCTACGACATGCAGTTGCACGGCGAGGAGCAGATGGATCACCGCGCGATGTTGGAGACCGATGCCAGCGGCCATTATAGCTTCCGCGCGGTTCGCCCGCTTGGCTATTATATCCCGATGGATGGCCCGGTTGGACGGATGATCAACGCCCAATTGCGCCACGGTTGCCGCCCGGCGCACACGCATTTTCTGATCTCAGCGCCGGGCTATGCGGAATTGGTGACGTCGCTGTATTTCGGTGATGACCAGTATATTGGCACCGACACCGTGTTCGGGGTGTCTCGTTCGCTGATCATTGAGCCGAAGATGGATGCGGCGGCACCGATTTCGGGCATTCCGGCCGTGCATTACGTCTTCACCCTGTCGCCGCAAACGGCTGAAGGTGGTGGGCGCGTGGGGGCGGATCCGTCGCAGTTGGTGAAGGCTTAACCGCAACGAGCAACTGCGGGCGTTGCGTGGTGGGGCGATGGGTGTTTACTCCGCCCGCCACGCAATCTGATCCGGATAGCCGCTGTTTCCGCCCCGGCACGTGGTTCCAGCCGTGTTGCGATAGGAATTGTTGACCAGCGTGTGGCGCACCAGGTCGCGGCACATGCCGCCATCTGTTCCCGCATGCTGGCCCGCCACCCAGATCACACCGCGATTGCCGGTCTCGGGGTTCTCCCACAGCATTTGTGATCCCACGGGTGCCGCCAGCAGTTTCTGGATTACGGTCTGCTCACGCGCGTGGTCGGCGTTGAAGTCGTTCTCCGAATGATACCCCAAATCAACAATCTCCTTCGGGGTGGAGCCGCGATAGAGTGCCGATGGGCGGCCGAAATCCTGCACGAAGCGCTGTGCTCCGATGCCTGCGAGCAACCCCACCAGCAGCGCCATGCCGAACAGCAGCAGAATCGCGCCTCCGCCCTCCGCCCGTCGTTCAGATTGACGCTCATATCTGGCCATCTTGCTGCCTTTGCACTGGCTGAATCGATCTGCCACATTCTGGACGGCCACCTCTTAATCTCTGGTTAAAGCCGTGTTGGATGCCCGCATTGCGCAGCCTGCGTTTGGCGCAATGCGCATTCTGCGGTAGCAGCTTGGTGTTTGGCGTGTTTTCGCTCAGGACTGATCGGAAATCTCCTGCTACACTGCACGTTGGCGCGACCCGTTCTGGGGCGATGCCGTTCATTTTGCCGAGGTTTTTTTGGCCAGCACGCCCATCCCATTTTCGCTCGACGATCTCAGCGCCGCCTTTGATCCCGCCGCCCTGCGTCGTGGTCGCAGCATCATCCTGTTGGGACAGGTGGATGTGGACATTGACGGCAATAGCCTGTCGGGGACGGTGGACCATCTCGGCATGCACCAAGCCGTTAAGCTCACACCGGGCAAGGACGGCAAAACCATCACTTTCACCGGCACATGCACCTGCCGCCAGCCGGGCTGCGCGCATCGGGCGGCGATTGCGATCAAGGGGTTGGAGAAATTCCCCAAAATCCGCAAGGCCGCGCCCAAGGCTGTGGCCGCGCCCGCACAACAAGCGGTGGAACGCCGCCGCTTGCTGCTTGAGTTGGCTGCGGCTAAATCGCCGTCGTGCTGCGTTGTGATCGTCAAGCTGGTCCATGAGCGCACCAAAGCCACAATCGCTGCCACCCCCGCCGAAGTGCTGGCCGATCCGAATATTCTCGAAGCCAGCCGCAACCTCGCCCGCCTGCTCGGTGGCGGTGATCAGTCGGATGTGTTTGTCTCGCAGATCGATGCGCCTGACGTGCTTGAGGCCCTGGCCCGGTCCGGTCAGGCGCGTTGGCAGAGCACCGGCAAGCGGTTGAGCCACGGCGTTGAGCGCCTGCGTGAGCCGGATCGTCCATTCAACCTGCCGCCGAAATCGGCGATTTTGAACACGGTGCAGGGTGAGTTCTACGTCGATGCCGAAACCGGCAAGCTGGGGCGTTTGACTCTGCGCAAACCCGCCGTGCCGACCCAGCAGCAACGCACCCGGGCCGGCGGTGGGCGCGGCGGCGGGCGGCGCAACGTGCCAACGCTGACCGAACTGACGCCGATTGCGCCGGAGCGGCTGTTCACGCCCACCTTGCACCTGCATCGTTTGCATGTGCCGGATGATTTCGGGCGTCTGCAACTGCTCGATGTTGGCAACATCGCATTTGACTACAATGGCGACGTGATTGCACTCGATGACGAGCGCAAAATGGTTCGCTCCTCCGATCCCAGCGCCTCCAGCTTCCATCGCGACGAGACCGCCGAGACTGAGGCGCTTGATGCGCTGCAAAATGATGGTTTTGTGCAAATGCGGGTGCCGCATCCCGAAACCCCGCGTGGGCGCCGGGTGCTCACGTTCCTGGGTCGTGATGCGCCCGAACTCTGGCAGGGCTTCGTCGCCCGCCGCCTGCCGTCGCTGATTGAAGCCGGCTGGAATGTGAACATCGAAACCGAATTCGGCCCGCAGCTCGCCGAAGACATCGGCACGTTCGACATGCGCGTGGCCGATGCGGAGGGCGGGCAGTTTACCCTCGATTTCGGTATCGAGATCGATGGCTTCCGTCGCCCGTTGCTGCCCATTCTCACCCGCTTGCTCGAACGCGGCGGGATGGAGACCGCACAGGTGATCGACGGTTTCGTGATCACCAGCCTGGATGATGGCCGCGTGATCCGTCTGCCGGTGGAGCGCATCGCACCACTGCTTTCGGTGATGGCGGATCTGGTTGAGGCGGCGTCCACCACCGAAGACGACACGCTGTTGCTCCCGGCTGCTGAAGCCTCGCAGGTTATCGATCTTGAGGAACTCCTCACCGCGCGGTGGCAGAATGCAGCGGCGATTGAGAATTACTGTGCGCGCTTCCGTGAAACCCCGGTGATCGAACACGCTGAGTTGCCGCCCGGCTTCACCGTCACGCTGCGCCCTTATCAGCAAGACGGCGTGAACTGGCTGCAGCATTTGCGCGAGCACGGCATGGCCGGGTTCCTTGCCGATGACATGGGCCTGGGCAAAACCGCG
>CAIZGT010000604.1 GCA_903932545.1 uncultured Rhodospirillales bacterium | reverse complement strand
CTGTATTCCTACGCTACTGGAAGGCTCTGACCTGCACATCGCAAGATCAGTGCCAGACAAAAATGCGCGGAGTTCTGCGGTTTTTTGAAGAAATCTACGTCGTTTTCACGACATCGCCGATGTCGGGACACCGACAGGTGGGACACGTCATCGCGCGCAAAATGTCGCGCGCGATGACGTGGGGGGATCAGCGTTCGACGCCAACCATGACGTCAGACGCCTTGATCACCGCATAGGCCTTCTGGCCGACGGTGAGCTTTAACTCATCAACCGCCTCGTTGGTGATCGAGGCGGTGACGACAGCGCCGCCGATATCGATCCGGATGTGCGAAGTGGTGGCACCTTTAATGACCGCAAGCACGGTGCCAAGAAGCTGGTTACGAGCGCTGATTTTCATGATGTGAACCTTTCAATGCCTGCCACCGCCCGAAATTGGCGGCGAGATGCCGCGAAACATGAAATGCAAAATCAATGCTTATTGCAATGACCATAAGAATATTTGCCAAAAATTGGCACATGTTTTGCGGTACTCAGGTCTCTAGCCATCGGGAATTGTAGCAAACATGACAAAACGTGCACTTGTGATCGCCGCTCTGCTGGTGATCGCAGCTTCGCCTTACGCCCAGGCTGGCAGCGCCAACGTGGCGGTTGCCGCGAATTTCACCGAGCCTGCGTGCGAGGTCGCCGCGTTGTTCAAGCGAAAGACTGGCGATGATCTTGTGTTGAGCTTCGGCGCTTCCGGCCCGTTCTACACCCAGATCACCCAAGGCGCGCCGTTCGACGTGATGCTGTCCGCCGACGACATTCGCCCCAAGAAGCTGGAGATCGAGGGGCTTGGCGTGGTGGGCAGCCACTTCACTTATGCGATTGGCAAGCTGGTGTTGTGGAGCCGTGTGACTGGCCTCGTTACTGGACCGGAAACACTCGAAGCCGCCGCCTTCAATAAAGTCGCCATCGCGAAACCCGAAGCCGCCCCCTACGGCATCGCCGCCATCGAGACGATGAAGGCGCTAAAACTGTATGACGCGCTGGAGCCGAAAATCGTGCAGGGGGCGACGATCACCCAGGCCTTCCAATTCGCTGACACCAGCAATGCCGAGTTTGGCTTCGTCGCCCTCTCGCAAGTGATCAACATCTCCGGCGGCTCGCGCTGGCTGGTGCCGCAGACACTCTACACGCCGATCCTGCAAGACGCCGTGCTGCTCTCCAAGGGGGCGGAGAACCGGGTGGCCAAGGCGTTTTTGGCGTTTCTCAAAGGGGCTGAGGCGCGCGCGGTGATTGAACGCTATGGCTACGGGTTGGCCGAAGCTCGATAAGGCGTCGGGGTTGCCGCGGCCTTACCCTGGCAACCCCGCTGCACATTCAGCCCACCACCTCATGGCTACGCTGCAGCCACTCTTCGCGCGCGATCCAGGCTTCGAGGATTTTGACGTGCTCGGCCTCTTCTCCCACGAACTCCTTGGCGACCGCGGTCACCTCCGGATTGGTCGAGGTGCCGGCCACGGCATAGTAAAACTCATAGCCGCGCGTCTCGCCCTGCAACGCCGCTTTGAGCGCGTCGAGGCGGGAGAGGTTGGGGTCGCTCGCCCATAGCTCGGTCCGCTCCGGCGTCACCTGATCGGGCCAGACATAGTCGGGTGGCAGATGTTCAACGTAAGGCAGCTCACCGGCCATCGCCTTGGTCTGCTCCCAGTGCAGCCGTGAATAGCCCGCGAGTTGGCGGAACAGCTTGGCGACCTCTTCGTTGCCGACACTTGCCATCGCACCGGCCAGTTCGTCGAAATGAACGGCGGCTTCTTCTTCAACCTTTACAGCGTATCCGAAGAACTCTGGCAGTGTGTTGATCCGTATCCCACCCTTGTAGATCTTCGCCGCTGGGGTGAGGTGCGGTCCCTTTGCTGGCAGCGTCTCGTCGCCGACAAATTCGACGACGATGTCTTCGTCGCGGATGAAGCACTGGCAGGCGAGGCGATGCGGCGGCGGCATGTCGTTAACCTCCGCCTGATAGATCTCGTCTTTGGTGATCTTGCCAAGCTGGCGCAGCAATTCCTTTTCCTTCTCGGTTAACGCGATGCCGCATTTCGATGTCGGCTCCATGTGCGACACCTCAACCAGGCACGAGCCACATTCCCCGTCCTGACAATCAAACGGAATGGGGATTTTATGGGCCTTGGCGACCGAGAGAATTGTGCCGCGATCACCCGCGACAGCATAGACGGTAACGTCCTTCGCCAACATGGGCGAGGAGAATGTAACATTGGCCATTGTTTGCTCCGATTTTGGGGCGCGTGTGCTGGAGGTTCCAGGGCGATGCGTTCCAGCGGCGCTTTCAGCAAGTGATGTGCCATGCTCCAGGCTCCAAAACAGCCTGCCAAACTGTTGGTTTGAGACAGGATTGTCGCGTTTACGACAATCATTCGTGGGAGAATTTCGCAGAATTCCGCCAAATTGTCTGGCACCGTTTTTGCGGTCTTCTTGGCAGAAGTAACGCGTCTGGCGCGAAAGGGTGGACCATGATCGGCGAACGGCGTTCCTTTGCAATCAATGACACCACGCTGCGCGATGGTGAGCAGGCACCTGGGGTTGCCTTCACCCTGGCCGAGAAAATCGCCATCGCGCGAGGCCTTGAAGAAGCTGGCATCGCCGAGATTGAAGCAGGCACGCCAGCGATGGGGGACGAGGAGATCGCCGCCATCCGCGACGTGGTGCAAGCCGCTCCGCACACGCTGGTTGCCGCTTGGTGCAGGATGACCGAGCGCGATGTGGCAGCCGCTCGGCGCAGTGAGGTGATGCAGGCCAATTTGTCGGTGCCGGTGTCGGACCGACAGATTGCCGCGAAATACCAAGGCGGTCGGCAGGAGGTGCTGGATCGCATCGCCCGAGTGGTGCCCTTGGCGCTCGACAAGGGTCTAACGGTCTCCGTTGGCGGCGAGGATTCCAGCCGCGCGGACGAGGACTTCTTGCAGACGGTGCTCGACGCCATCGCCGCGGCGGGCGCCT
>CAIZGT010000603.1 GCA_903932545.1 uncultured Rhodospirillales bacterium | reverse complement strand
GGATTGGCACTTCCTGTCTATGAGTGCCAAAAGTGTCTAGAGTTCGAAGTGATTGGTTCAAAGGAGGAATTACAGAAAATACGCCGGTTTGAGACCTTCGAGATGTGCGGTGCCGGTAAGTCCGTTGAAGGTCACCAATGCAGGAAAACTGACCATTGGCGAAACATCTTTGACCTTGGGCATAGCGGCAAAAGCATCCAGTGTCGGCTGATCCATCACGACGACGTGCGATGGTGGCGATGAGACATTGAGCGAGAGCAACGTCTCACGCCGCCCCTTCGGCGGTTTGGCGCGCCAAAAGCTCCAGCCGAGTGGGGCGAGGCAGAGCAGTGCCAAAGCGGCAAACAGCAGAAAAACCGGGTTGGGCAGGGGACTAGCTTTCCAGCAATTGCGCGAGGCGTTTTTGTTCGTCGTCCGACAGCGGCGGTGGCGGCGCAGCGCGTCGGCGCAGGCCCATGGCCAAGCCACCGGCCACCAGCAATGCGATCACTGGAGACGCCCAGAGCAGCGCCGTCCCCCAATTCACCGGCGGACGCAACCGCACGAAATCGCCATAGCGCGCCACCATCCAGGCGGTGATTTGCTCATCCGTCTCACCAGCCGCCACATGCTCGCGCACAATCTTGCGCAGGTCGCGGGCCAGATCAGCGCCGGAATCCTCGATGCTCTCATTCTGGCACACCAGGCAACGCAACTGGCTGCCGATCTCCACCGAGCGCGCCTCAGCGCGCGGATCGCGCAGCGCTTCAGACGGGTCAGAAATCGCCCAAGCCGGCGCGCTCAGCAGCATCGCCGCCAGCAGCAATAGAATACGGATCATGCGCCCACCATCTTCGCCAACCCATCCACCGCCCCATCCGGCAACGGTCCAACGAAGCGCCAGCGCACGATGCCGTTCGCGTCGATCAGATAGGTTTCCGGCACGCCGGTGATGCCCCAATCGATGCCCACCAACCCCTTGTCATCCATCGCCATCCGCCCATACGGATTGCCATGACGTTGCAGGAATTGCGTGGTTTGCGCAGCCTTGTCCTTGTAGGCGATGCCCCAGAGATTCACGCCGCGCTGATGCAGCTTCATCAGCGTGTCCGCCTCATCCAGACACGGCACGCACCAGGAGGCGAAGAAATTGATCACCACCGGCTTCTTCTGCGCCACCACATCGGCCCGGCTGAAGCCCGGCAGCAGGAATTCCGGCAGCGGCTTATCAATCAACTGGCTCGGTACCCCGCGCGGGTCGAACGTGCCTTTTTCCAGCCCCTTGAGCATGGCGAAAAACGCGCCACCGCCCAGCACGGCAGCCCCCAGTGGGACGGCAAGCAACGCGCGCCGATTCATGCCTTCTTTGCCCCAGCCGGAACCGAAGCCGCCCGCGTTGGCACCGACACGCGCAGCCTGCGGTCGAGCAGCGAGCACAGCCCGCCCATGCCCATCACCAACGCGCCCAGCCAGATCAGTGGCGCCATCGTGTTGTCATGCAGCCGCAGCACCGCAGCCCCGTCGCGCTCCTCGCCCAACACGGCGTAAAGATCACGCACCAGATTGGTGTGAATCTTCGCCTCTGTGGTGGTCATCGTCTGCGTGGTGAAGGCGCGGCGTTCCGGGGCGAGAACCGTGATCAACTCACCATCCTGTTTCACCGTAATCGTCGCCACGCGCGCGTTGTAGTTCGAGCCCTTGGCGTCTGACAGCCCGTTCAGCGTCCACTGATACCCCGCGAGATTAACCGTCTCACCCGGATGCACCAGCACCACCTCCTGCGTCGCCAGCGACATGCCCGCGATGCCGATAATCGTCACCCCAAGCCCGGCATGGCCCAGCGTGGTGCCGAACGCGGACATCGGCAGGTTGATCAGCCGCGAGAATGAATTGCCGAGCGAGACGCGAAACAGCTTTGTGCGCTCCACGATATCCGCCAACGCGCCGCAGATCATCCAAGCCGCAGCGGCCATGAATACCGCAGGCAGCGCGGTCATCCCGTAAAGACAGAACCCACCCACCAGCAGCGCAATCAGCGCCACCCACCAGAGCTTCATCAACGCAGGCACCAGCGATGCGCGCTTCCACGACAGCAGCGGCCCAATTGCCATCGCGATGAACAGTGGCGCGGCCAGCGGCAGCACCGTCGCATTGTAGAACGGCGGGCCGACCGAGATTTTCATCCCCCCCAGCAAATCGGCGAACAGCGGATATGATGTGCCGGTCGCCACCACAGCGGTGATCGAGCAGAGCAGAATGTTGTTCAACACCAGCGCCCCCTCACGAGACACCGGCGCGAACACGCCCGATGCGCCCAGCAGCGGCGCACGGATCAGGAACAGCAGCAGCGAGCCACCGATCACCAAGCCGAGCAGGCCGAGAATGAACACCCCGCGCGCCGGATCATTGGCGAAGGAATGGACTGAGTTGAGAATGCCAGAGCGCACCAAGAACGTGCCCGACAGCGAGAACGCGAAAGTGCCAATCGCCAGCAGCACCGTCCAAATCTTCAGCGCCTCGCGCTTCTCCACCACAATCGCGCAATGCAACAACGCGGTGCCGGTCAGCCACGGCAACAGCGAGGCGTTCTCCACCGGATCCCAGAACCAGAACCCGCCCCAGCCGAGCACGTAATAACTCCACCACGAGCCCAGCGCGATGCCGCCGGTCAGGCAGCACCACGCGCCCAGCGTCCACGGCCGCACCCAGCGGCCCCACGAGGCATCCATCCGGCCCTCAAGCAATGCCGCCACCGCGAAGGCGAACGGGATCGCGAAGCCGACATAGCCGGCGTAGAGCATGGGTGGATGGAATGCCAGGCCAGGGTCTTGCAGCAGCGGGTTCATATCCCGCCCATTCTCCGGCGGTGGCCACAGCCGCATGAACGGGTCGGATTCAAGCAGCGCAAACAGTTCAAACCCGCAAGCCGAGAGCGCCAACACGCCGATCACGCGGGCGCGCAACGCGGCAGGCAAATTGTTGCCGAACAACGCCACCGCTGCCCCGCACCACGCCAAAATCAGGCACCAGAACAGGATCGAGCCCTCATGGCTGCCCCACGCGCCGGTGATTTTATACAGCAGTGGTTTCAGCGTGTGGCTGTTCTCCGCCACGTTCATCACCGAGAAATCGTCCGCCACACTCGCCCAGATCAGGCAGGCAAACGACACCGTCAGCGCCATCGCTTGCCCGTTGGCCAGCGCCGGGGCGGCCTGCATCAGGCGGGTTTCGCCACGATGCGCTCCCCATAACGGCAAAATCGCCTGCGCGATTGCGAAGGCGATTGCCAAGGCGAGGCCGAAATGGCCGAGTTCTGCGATCATCCAGAAACCTTTGGTGCGTTCCACAAAGCAGCCGCCGGTGGCGAGCCCTTATTTGGGTTCCAGCCGGTTTTCTTCAGCTCATCCGCCATATCTGGCGGCATGTAATTCTCATCATGCTTGGCCAGAACCTCTTGTGCCACGAAGCTGCCATCCGAGGCCAGCTTGCCCAGCGCCACCACGCCCTGCCCTTCGCGGAACAGATCGGGCAAAATGCCCACATAGGTGACTGTCTCACTCGCAATCCCGTCCGACACGCGGAAGCTCACCGTCGGGTGCGTGCCATCCTGAAGCCGTTGCAGGCTGCCCTGCTCCACCATGCCACCGAGGCGGAAGGCGCGGCCATTCTTCGGCGCAACGGCGGCGATTTTGGATGGGATAACGAACAATTCACCGGTGGAGCGGAACGCCTGGAACACCAAGATCGTCGCCACTGATAGGCCGAGCACGCAGCCGCCAACCAGCAGCATGCGTTGATGTTTGCGCTTCATCGCACGTCACCACGCGGATCAATCTGTGCAAGCTTCACCCGTGCCCGGCTGGTGCGCTGCCACGCGCCGATGCCGAGCCAAAGCACAACAGCCAAAGTCAGCCCATACGAGGCTGCGATATAGGGAAGATGGGTCATGCGCCTGTCCTGATCTGAGCCAGAGTGAGCGCGCGGATGCGTCGTTCCATCACCGCCGCGCGCAGTCGGGCGAGCACGAGGGCGGAGAAGCCGAACGAGCCGCCAAGGGCTGCCAGCGCCAGCGGCCACAGCATCGAAGGCGCCATCGTCGGCGCGCCCGTCAGCGTGATCGAGGCGGGTTGGTGCAGCGTGTTCCACCATTCAACCGAGAATTTGATAATCGGCAGGTTCACCACGCCCACCAGCGCCAAGATCGCGCCAGCCCGATAGCCGCGCTGCGGATCGTCAAACGCGCGCACCAACGCGATATGGCCGAGATAGAGGAAGAACAGCACGAGCACGGAGGTCATCCGCGCGTCCCATACCCACCACGCGCCCCACATCGGCTTGCCCCACAACGAACCAGTCACGAGGCATATCGCGGTGAACGCGGCACCCACCGGCGCGATCTCCACCGCTGCCAGATCGGCCAGCGGATGACGCCAGATCAGCGAGGAGGCCGAGGCCAGCGCGAGCGAGAAATACCCGAACGAGGCGAGCCACGCGGCCGGAACATGCACATACATAATCCGCACCGCGTCATGCTGCTGCCAGTCGGAGGGCGCGAAGAACAGCCCCCAAATCAACCCGACACTCGCCAGGATGATGGAGATCGCCGCAATCGGCGGCAATATTTTGCCAGACAGCCGCAGAAACTGGCCGGGATTGGCAAAGCGGTGCAGGTTGCGGGTGTTGCCCGCTGGGAGGGACGTTGTGTTCACGGCACCCATATAAAGATGATTGGGGCATCTTTGAAGCGCGCCCAGAGTTTATTAACCTTGCGGCATATCAAATAGGGGTCGCTTAAATGCTGTTCACCGTCATCAATACCGATCGAATTGGCCAGCTCGAACTGCGGATGGCCACCCGCACCGAACATCTGGCGTTTCTGGACAGCGAAGTCACCCGCATCGTCAATGGCGGCGCAATGCTGGATGCTGAGGGCAAGCCCTGCGGCTCAGTGCTGATCATCGAAGCCGCCGATCTGGCCGAAGCCGAAGCCTTCGCCGCCGCTGATCCCTACGCGAAAGCGGGCCTGTTCGCCTCCTCCATCGTCCGCCGCTTCACCGGCGCCTTCAAGGACGGCAAACGCGCATGACTGCCTATTGGCTGGTCAAATCCGAACCCGATGCGTTCAGCTGGGACCAGCAAGTGGCCAATCAGGTTGAGCCATGGACCGGCGTGCGCAACCACTCCGCCAAGCTCAACCTTGCCGCGATGAAGCTGGGTGATCTCGCATTTTTCTACCACTCGAATATCGGCAAAGAGATCGTTGGCATCGTTGAAGTGGTGCGCGAGGCTTATCCCGATCCATCCGCCGAACCGGGCAGCCCTTGGGTGTGCGTCGATATGAAGGCGGTGCGCCCGGTGCCGAAGCCGGTAGGCTTGGCGCAAATCAAGGCCGACCCGGCTTTGGAGAGCCTGGCCCTGGTTCGCCTCTCCCGCCTCTCAGTGGCCCCGGTCTCCGCTGAGCATTGGGCGCATATTTGTGCGTTGGGTGAGGTTGATGCGTAACCAATCCGTCATTGCCACGCTGCACTCGCAATGACGAAGAGAACCCTCTGCGCCCCCGCCGACATCCCCAACCACGGCACGCGCGCCTTCCCCGCCTTCACCCGCGCCCATGCTGGCCTGTTCGCCATCCGCCAAAACACGCGCGTGATGATCTACGTCAATGCCTGCCCACATCTGGGCGTGCCACTCGATTGGGCACCGGGCTCGTTCCTGGCGTCGGACGGCTCGCGCATCGTCTGCGCCACCCATGGGGCTGAGTTTGAGATCGAAACCGGCCTCTGCCAGCGTGGCCCCTGCAAGGGGGATGCGCTGGAATCGGTGCCATACACGCTGGAAGCCGGAATGATTGCGGTATCCAGCGCCGCAGGTCTCTAGCCTGCCCGCGCTCTGCGGGTTATGACAATCTTAACGAGGCGCTGGTGCGCCCAAAGCCCGGGGGGACGATGGATGCACCACACTGACAACCGCCAACGGTTTCGGTCTCGTTGCAGTTTCGGGCATCGCCCGGTTGGTTCTCGTCCATAAGAAACGGAATTCGTCCCCATGTCCGACTTAGTCTTCCCGGTCAAACCTGAAATTGCCGCCACAGCGAATGTGACCGCCGCGCAATATGATGCGATGTATGCCGAAGCCGCCGCCAGCCCCGAAACCTTCTGGGCGCGTGAAGCAAAGCGCATCGCCTGGATGCAGGAACCCACCAAGATCCTCTCCGGTGATTTCACCGGCGATGTGAACATCAAGTGGTTTGAAGACGGCGTGCTCAACGCCTCGGTCTCCTGCCTCGACCGTCACCTCCCCGCCCGCGCCAACCAAACCGCGATCATCTGGGAAGGTGACAACCCGAATTCCTCCGAGCACGTCACCTACGCCGATCTGCACGAGCGCGTGTGTCGTCTGACCAACGTGCTGCGCGATCTCGGTGTGAAGAAAGGGGACCGCGTGTGCCTCTATCTGCCGATGGTGATCGAAGCCGCCGTCTCGATGCTGG
>CAIZGT010000602.1 GCA_903932545.1 uncultured Rhodospirillales bacterium | reverse complement strand
GTGCCAAACTTGATGCTGTCGAACACGAAGAACTCAGCTTCAGCGCCAACCGAGATCGTGTCGCCCACGCCGGTTGCGGCCACGTATTCTTCAGCCTTCTTGGCGGTGCTGCGCGGATCGCGGGCATAACGCTGGCCGGTGGACGGCTCATAGATGTCGCAAAACAGGATCAGGCTCGGCTTTGCCGAGAATGGATCAAGCACAGCGGTGTCAGCGTCCGGCATCAGAATCATGTCTGACTCATTGATCGCTTTCCAGCCAGCGATCGAGGAGCCGTCGAACATGATCCCGTCACGGAACGCATCTTCGTCCATCGTGCTGATATGCTGCGCAGTGTGCTGCCACTTGCCGCGCGGATCGGTGAAGCGCAGGTCGATATATTCAACCCCGTGCTCCTTGATCATCTCCATAACTTTTTCGACGCCGGTCATCGCCATACCCTCAGTTCCTCAAATAAATGGCCGGGCTAAATGTCCGGGCCATCAGGTCTAGAGGCCGCACCACGCGGCCTCAGGGACGACCCGAGCGCTGCGCTCAGGTCGGAAACTTGTGCGTCTGCCTGTTCAGCCGGGATACGCCCAGCTTAAACCGCGTCTGCGCCACGCTCGCCCGTGCGAATACGGATAACTTCCTCAACGCTTGTGACAAAAATCTTGCCATCGCCAATGCGGCCGGTGCGCGCAGCGTTGGTGATAGCTTCCACCGCCCGTTCCACCATGTCGTCTTCGCAGATGATTTCGAGTTTCACCTTCGGCAGGAAGTCCACCACATATTCTGCGCCACGATAAAGCTCGGTGTGCCCTTTCTGGCGACCAAAGCCCTTGGCCTCCACGACGGTGATACCTTGCAGCCCCACCTCATGCAGAGCGTCTTTCACCTCATCCAGCTTGAACGGCTTGATAACCGCCTCGATCTTTTTCATCGCCATGTGCACCCCGGAAAACGGGGTGTCCCTCTCAGTCTGATCCGCCCGTCCCGGCAAGTCAGGAGGTACGGTGGCAGAGCGTTGCATGCCGCGTGCCATGGCGCAATCCGGCACGTTACGGCTTATGCATCAAGGTTTGGCGTGAGATACTAACCCTTTGCGTAAAATTTAAGCACGTGATCTGTGCGTAAAACTGCCCATGAATTCAGCACATCGGCGCAATGTGTGCGGTCGCATTGATGACGCAGTGGGCGGGTGGCACTATATCTGGCTGCCCATGGAAGGACGCTGTCACATGAAATCCCCTAACACGCTGCTGGCCAACACTGGCACGACAATCTTTACGGTGATGTCAGCGTTGGCGACCGAGAATGGGGCGATCAATCTCGGCCAGGGTTTCCCAGACACCGAAGGCCCGGGCGATGTGGTCCGCGCGGCGGCAGATGCGCTGCTCGACAACCGCAATCAGTATCCACCGCTGACCGGAGTGCTGGAATTGCGCGCCGCGGTGGCGGCGGCAAACCAACGATTTTATGGCATTGAGCTCAATCCCGCCACCGAGGTTTGCGTGACCTCTGGCGCCACCGAAGCGATCACCGCCTGTCTCATGGCGTTGCTCAACCCAGGCGACGAGGTCGTGTTGATCGAGCCGCTCTATGACACTTATCTCCCGGTGGTGCGTCTGCTTGGCGCAATCCCGAAATTGGTTCGCCTGGAGCCGCCGAAATGGGAGTTGCCGCGCGACGAACTCGCCGCAGCTTTTGGCCCCAAGACCAAAGCAATTCTGCTCAATTCGCCAATGAACCCAACTGGCAAGGTGTTCACCGCCGCTGAACTCGCCTTCATCGCCGATCTGGTGCAGCGCCACGACACTTATGCAGTCTGCGACGAGGTGTACGAGCATCTCACATTTGATGGCTGGAAACACATCCCGCTAATGACTCTGCCCGGTATGCGCGAGCGTTGCCTGCGGATCAGTTCGGCGGGCAAGACGTTCTCGCTGACCGGCTGGAAAATCGGCTACGTCTCTGGCCCAGCCTCGCTGGTGCCGATTGTGGCGAAGGCGCATCAGAACCTCACCTTCACCACCGCGCCCAATCTGCAGCGCGCGGTGGCGGTCGGGCTGGGCAAGGATGACGCGTATTTCGCAGCACTTTCTTCCGAATTGGCGGCACGGCGAGACCGGCTTTCGGCGGGATTGGCAGAGCTTGGGTTCGGCGTGTTGTCTTCACAGGGCAGCTATTTCGTCACCGCGGATTTCTCGCCCTTGGGCTTCGGCCTCGATGATGTGGCGTTCTGTCGGATGATCACCGAAAAGGCGAAAGTGACCGCAATTCCGGTCAGTGCGTTCTACGAGGGCGATGCTCCACGCCACTACGCGCGCTTTGCTTTTTGCAAAAAATTCGAGGTTCTGGACGAGGCGCTCAACCGTCTTGGTGATTTCCTGCGACAGGAACGATTGACGCAACCCGCCCGTTCGGCATAGACACTGCCTCCCCTCGGCGGCGGTCTTAGCTCAGTTGGTAGAGCGCCAGGTTGTGGTCTTGGATGTCACGGGTTCAAGCCCCGTAGATCGCCCCAGGGGATT
>CAIZGT010000601.1 GCA_903932545.1 uncultured Rhodospirillales bacterium | reverse complement strand
CTCTAGCGGGATGGTCTCAGCATCCGGTGGAATCGCGATCTCCGCCTCAACCGGCGCGGGCGCAGGCGCGGGGGCGGGGGCGACCTCCGGCGTCCGCTTCAGGCGGGACCAGCGTTTGAGGAAGCCTTCGCTGTCATCGCTCATGCCATATCGTCCGGCTCGTCGCTCGCCCAATCGCGGCGTTTGCGTTTGATGAACACCCGCTCGACATGGTGTTCGGCGATGAACTCCGCCAGGGCCGCGGCAATTTCGGCGGGCATCGGCACGTTGTCCACCTGATCATTGCCCGCCTCGGTGAACATCTCCCCCTCCGCCGGATCGGCGGTGATGGCGAACACGCGCGGAGGCCCCTCGGCTTGCGGGCGCAGCACCACCCAAATCCGCGGATCGCCCGTGGCGAGGTTGTCGCGATAGGTGGGCGTGTCGGTGCGGTGCCATTCCATCAGGTATGACCCGGCATAGATGTGTTCAGAACCGGGCGTTTTGCCAGGGCCAAGCAGGGTATCAGCGGGCGCATCAGGCACGCCGGGCAGCACCGCCACTGGCTCCCAGACCTCATCAGACCATGCCGTGACGCCGGGGCGGCGTTCAAGCACCACGCCAAGATGAAAGCTGGCTTGGGCCATCACATCGTCTCCTGTAACGGCAGCAATGTAAGCAAATTCTGCGGCTTGAGGCGAACCTGCCCATCGGCATCAGCCGCGAGCATGAGATAGATCGGGTGGCCTTTGACCTCGGGCAGAAGCGGCGCGGTGTCGTCCGGCCAGAGGCGATAAAGCGCCAATAGCTGGCCAGCCTCTGGCACTTCCTCGCCCTGCCACATCGCGTTGCCGATGCGGGTGGCCTCGGTGTCAAGGCCCACAAACCAGCGTAAATCCGGCTCATCGATAGCGGGGAGTGACTCGATGCGGGCGCTGAAGCCGAGCATATGCGCGATGAAACGCACGATCGCCCGGCCCAGCGCGGCGCGGCCGTTCAGTTCGCCACCGAGATTGAGCACCATGTCGAACGCGTCCGAGCGGCCCCAATATTCGTGCGCATTCTCGGCAGTGAGCACCGCCAATTCCGCCACGGCAGCAGGCGCGAGCATCGCCATCAGGGGCGATGACGCGCGCGCATGCTCATGCACCGCGATCGCGTCCTGATCGGCGAGTAGCAGTGTGTTGTCGTGAAAACTCACCTTCTGCGCTCGGAAGAACAACTCGGCGGCGCGCACCATCGCCGCATCATCGCTGCCGTGCAGAATGTTGCGCAGGATGGCGTGGATGAGTTGGTCGAGGAAAAGCCTCGGCGTACGCATCGGCTGTGCTTTTACGAGGCGCAGATAGGCGGCTTCAATGGTTGGAGCGGCGATCAGCACGTCGCGATATGCCAAAAACACCACCCAATTCTCAGCGGCATCCGGGTCAGCAAGGCGTGATGGATCGACGATCGCGCGCGGATTTTCCAGCAATATCGCGTGCAAAGCGCGCTCAGCGTCGCACGCCTCCTCCGGCGGCATCAGCTCCGGGCGGGCGAGACAGGCGCGGAGATAGGAATCCGTCAGATGCAGATAGCCCTGCGCATCGCGGTCGAGCAGGAGGTGGCCAGATGAGACCCAGAATTCGTGCGTCATCGTGCAATCTCCCCTGCAACCAGCCATGTCGGCGCGCCAGCCAGCGCCGAAACATCGCCCGCCTGCCCGTATTGCCGCCAGAGCCGCAAGGCGGATTGCGCACCAGTTTGCTGCCAAGTGTCGAGCGCGTGCAGGAAATTTCGGGCGAAACTCTCGATGAACGGGCCGTTCTCGAAATCGTCGAAGCCTTCGTTGATGAGCGCGGTGGTGGGCTGAGGTTCGCCCTCGTCCAGTTCGGTCCGCAGCGCGAAGGCGAACACCAGCCAATCCGGCACCGCATGCTCGGCACAGCCTTCCGGCCATGCCAGTTGGCCACCGCCGACAAGGCCGCCATCGAAGGTGAGGCGATCCGGCCAGACCAATTCGAGCGGCTTCTCGGGGGGGGAAATCGCTGCAAGCGCATCGGCCACCGCAGCGAGCCCAGCACAGAGCACGAGGCGGGCTTCGGCGAGATGTTCCTCCGGTTCGAGCACGACAGCCGCCTCCACCGAGCCGAATCGGCTTGTCCAGACCAGCCACCCCGGCCCACAGCCCTGACGCGCTTCGGCCACCGCGCGGGAGAGCGCGTCGTGCCCCTCACGCAGGGCCAGTTCGGAATAGGGCGGCGGCAGGTCGAGCATAAGGACTCCCGGCATGATCACACCGCCTATATAGGAGCCTGATGCAAAGCACGAATGGATGACGCAATTGCTCCCTGGCCTCCCATCAGATCGAATTATGTTTGCCTGCTCGTGTGACGAGACGATGCGGCTGGATGCGAAGGCGTTGGCGCAGGCTGGCGGCGAATTGCGCACCGCCACACAATTGTGCCGCAAGGGAATTGGGGCGTTTCGCGATGCGTTGGCCGAGGGGCGGCCGCTGACCATCGGCTGCACCCAGGAAGCGCCGATCTTTCAGGAAATCGCGGATGAAGCCGGGGCGACACCGATCTTTGTAAATATTCGCGAGCAGGCGGGCTGGTCCGAGGCGGCGCAAACCGGTGCGAAAATGGCGGCATTGCTGGCAGCCTCTGCCGTTGAGATGCCCGGCACTGATCTCGTCACGCTAGAGAGTTCGGGTGTGGCGCTGATTTACGGGCGCGATGAGGCGGCGATTGACGTGGCGCGCCGCCTGTCCACCACGCTTGATGTAACGGTGGTGTTGAGCAAGCCCGGCGAGGTGATCCCGCCCGGGCGGGGTGACTTCCCGATTATGCGCGGCACGATCCGCCAAGCCAGCGGCTATCTGGGTAATTTTGATCTGGTGTTCGACGATTCCAGCGCCGCTTTGCCTTCCTCACGCGGCGCGCTGCGTTGGGAAGCGGCGCGCAACGGGGCGCGGTCACGCTGCGATATCATCATCGACCTCACCGCAGGCACGCCGCTGTTCCCGGCACATGATCTGCGCGATGGCTATTTGCGGGCCGATCCGGCACGGCCTGAAACGGTCGAAAAGCTGATCCTCGACGCATCCGGCCTTGTCGGCAGTTTCGATAAGCCGGTTTATGTGAAATTCACCGAGAGCCTGTGCGCCCATAGCCGCTCCAAACGCACCGGCTGCACGCGCTGCCTCGACAATTGCCCAACCGGCGCGATCACTTCGGCGGGCGACACGGTGGCGATCTCGGCAGAGATTTGCGCGGGTTGTGGTGCGTGCGCGTCGGTCTGCCCGACGGGTGCTGCTGCCTATGCACTGCCGCCGTCAGACGCGATGATCAGCAAGCTGCGTGTTCTGCTCACCACTTATTCGAAGGCGGGCGGCGTGGCGCCGGTGGTGCTGCTGCATGATGAGGCGCATGGCACGGCGCTGATCGACGCGGCGGCGCGATTCGGGCGCGGCTTGCCGGGCAATGTGATCCCGCTGCGGATGAACGAGGTGACGCAGGCCGGACTCGATCTGATCGCCAGCGCCTATGCCTATGGTGCGGCAGGCGTGGTGGCGCTGGTGCGCGCCAAGCCGCTGCACGACATCGCGCCGTTGCATCGCTTGGCCGAACTTTCCGCCGCCATCCTCGCCCCACTGGGGCTTCAGGCGCTGCGTGTGCTGGAAACCGATGACCCAGACGCGTTGTGGGAGATCACCGCCGGGTCGTGTCTGCCCGCGCCGAGCAAATTCCTGCCGATGGCAACCGGGCGACATCTGACGGTGACGGCGCTCAAGGAATTGCACCGCGCGGCGGGGCAACCGGCGCAATCCACGCCGCTACCACTCGGCAGCCCGTTTGGCCGGGTGAACCTGAATGTGGATGCCTGCACGCTCTGCCTTGCTTGCGTCACCGCCTGCCCGGTCTCGGCCCTGCGCGATGACGAAGGCGCGCCCACGCTGCGGTTTGCCGAGGATGCCTGCGTGCAATGTGGCATCTGCAAATCCACCTGCCCGGAGAAGGCGATCAGCCTGGAGCCGCGTTTGGATATTGCCACTTGGGGCGAGGGTGCTGTCACGTTGAAGGCAGAGGAGCCATTCTGCTGCATCCAATGCGCCAAGCCGTTCGGGGTGAAGAGCACGATTGAACGCATCACCGCCAAGCTGGGAGAGAAGCACTGGATGTTCAGCGGGGCCAACGCCAAGCGGCTGGATGTGATCCGGATGTGCGAGGATTGTCGGGTGGAGGCGGTGATGAATGAGAGCTTCGATCCACATGCAGCGCCACCAAGGCCGCTGCCACGGATGGAGTGAGACCACGATACCGTAGGGCGGGTGCAACCCGCCGCCTGTGCGCGCCGCCCGGCAAAGTCGGCGGGTGGCACCCGCTCTACGATGCGCTGGCAATTGACCGGCCCCTAAATTCCAAGCATCAAACCATCATGCCCGACACCAATATCCCCGCCCTGATCGCCCAACTGCACACCATCCTCGGCCCGCGCGGGCTATTGACGGATGCGCATGATACCGCCCCGTTTGCCGAGGATTGGCGTAAGCTGTTCCCCGGTCGCACCCCCGCGGTGATCCGCCCGGAGAATGCCGAGGAACTTTCAGCGGTGGTAAAGGCGTGCATGCAGGCGCGGGTGGCGCTGGTGCCGCAGGGGGGCAACACGTCCATGGTGGCAGGCGCCACACCCGATGACAGCAACTCCCAACTGGTGCTCAGCCTGTCGCGGATGAATGTGGTGCGCAGTGTTGATCCGATTGATCTGACGATGACGCTTGAAGCCGGCGTTACGCTCAAGGCCGCGCAAATGGCGGCGAGTGACGCGGGCTGCCTGCTGCCACTGTCCATCAGTTCGGAAGGTACCGCGCAAATCGGCGGTGTGCTGGCCACCAACGCGGGCGGCAACAACACGGTGCGCTACGGCAATGCGCGCGACAT
The DNA here is from genome assembly GCA_903932545.1 of uncultured Rhodospirillales bacterium. Classification (GTDB taxonomy): domain Bacteria; phylum Pseudomonadota; class Alphaproteobacteria; order Acetobacterales; family Acetobacteraceae; genus CAIQQQ01. Next base: position 12,134 of record CAIZGT010000601.1, on the reverse strand, counting down.
GGTGCTCGGCCTGGAAGTGGTGCTGCCGAGTGGAGAGATCTGGAACGGACTGCGGCGGCTGCGCAAGGACAACACCGGCTATTGCCTGCGCCAACTCTTTGTGGGCAGCGAAGGCACGCTCGGCGTGATCACCGCCGCGGTGCTGAAACTTGCGCCGCGCCCGAACGAGATTGAACTGGCACTGTGCGCAGTGCCAAGCGCGCAGGCGGCGCTTGATCTGTTCACGCGTTTCAACCGGCACGATCCGGCGGCAATCTCGGCGTTTGAATATATGTCCGGGGCGGGCATGGCATTCGTTGCCAAACATATTCCTGGCGCCATGATTCCCTTTGAGGCGGCGCATTATGCGTTGATCGAACTCGCCACTCCGCGGCGCGATGCACGCCTGCGAGAGTCGCTTGAGGGCGTGCTGGAAGCGGCCCTGGAAGACGAAATCGTGCTGGACGCCGTTATCGCCGAAAGCGAGGCCCAGCGCGGTGCGCTGTGGAAGCTGCGCGAGGAGCACGCTGAGGCGCAGAAGCGCGAGGGTGCCAGCGTCAAGAACGATGTATCTGTCCCAGTGTCACGCGTGCCGGAACTGTTGGCGCGGGCCGAGATTGCCGCCCAAAAGCTGATCCCCGGCATGCGCATGGTGCCGTTCGGCCATATGGGCGACGGCAATATCCATCTCAATTTCGAGCAGCCCGAGGGGGCCAACCCAGTGGAATTCCTCGCGCGCGATCACGACATCATGGACATGGTGGGCGAGATTGTGCGCGATCTGGATGGCTCGTTCTCGGCTGAACACGGCGTGGGGCGCCTCAAGCCCTACATGATGCCATCCTGGCGCGGTGGGGCGGAACTTGCGGCGATGCAGGCGATCAAATCGGCGCTTGATCCGCTCGGATTGATGAATCCGGGCAAGGTTTTGCCGTAAATCGCCGATATGCCTCACCCCGCCTCGCCAGACGGGTTCAGTGCGGCTAGTGTCGCGGCGAATTAGGAGCTTCTATCGCCCGTGCCGATATCCACCACTCTTTCCCTTTATATTGCGCGGGTGTTCTCCGTCGCGGTGGTGGCGATGCTGGCAGGGCTGTCTGGGCTTGTCGGGCTGTTCGATTTCCTAGAATTGCTGCGCCGCTCGTCTAACCGGCCGGACGCAACGTTCGCCATCGTGAGCACCATTGCGGGCCTGCGCCTGCCGTGGATCGGCATGCAAATTCTGCCCTTTGCGGTGCTGCTGGGCGGGATCTTGGCGTTTTGGCGTCTCACCCGCTCGTCCGAACTCATCGTCGCCCGTGCGGCCGGCATTTCGGCGTGGCAGTTTCTCGCCGCCCCGGTAGGGTGCGCGGTGGCGCTTGGGCTGTTCGCGACGATGGTGATCAGCCCGCTGTCAGCAGCGATGCGCTCGCGGGCGGAGGCGATGGACAACATCTATCTGCGCAACGGCGGCGGCCCGCTCGCCTTGCCCAGCGGCCAACTCTGGTTGCGGCAATCCGACAACGCGCTGGTGGCGCAGGGTGTGGCGATCCTGCACGCCAACAACGTGCATATGACTCGCGACGAGTTGTCGGCCAGCGACATGAGCCTGTTCCGGCTCGACAGTCAGGATCGGCTGATCGAGCGGATTGAGGTTGGGCAGGCAACGTTGCAGCCGCATAACTGGCTGCTGGAGCGTGCTCGCGTGCTGAAACCCGATTCTCTGCCAGAGCCGCCGCAAACCCTACTGCTGCCGACCAACCTCACGGTCGGCCGCGTGCAGGAAAGTTTTGCGCCGCCGGATACGCTGTCGGTGTGGGAATTGCCGGGCTTTATCGATCTGCTCGAACGCTCCGGATTTTCGGCGATCCGCCACCGACTGTATTTCCAGACTTTGCTCGCCCTGCCGCTATTGGCCGGGACGATGAGCTTGGTCTCGGCCGGATTCTCGATGCGGCAAACCCGGCGCGGCGGGGTGGCGCAGATGATCGCAAGTGGCGTTGCGGCTGGTTTCGCACTGTTCGTGGTCTCTAAGCTGGCGGCGGAATTCGGCCAGAACGGCGCGATCCCGCCAGTGTTGGCGGCTTGGGTGCCGGCATTGTCCGGCTTGATGCTCTCTGTGGCTTTGTTGCTGCATCTGGAAGATGGCTGAGATGAACAATCTCTCACGGCATATTTTGTGTGGGCCATTCCTTGCAGCGATGCTGCTGGCGCTGCTGCCGGGGGCAGCGATGGCCGATGATCGCAACGCGCCAGTGACGTTTCTGGCCGATGACGTACAGTATGACCGCGAGGGCGGGATTGTAACGGCCACCGGCCATGTGGAAGCGTGGCAGAATGAGCGCACGCTGCTCGCCGATAAGGTGGTGTTTGACCGCAACAGCGGCGTGGCTGCGGCCACCGGGCATGTTGTGCTGGTGGGCGCAGATGGGCAGGTAGCGTTTGCCGATTACGCTGAGTTGACCGACGACTTCAAAGACGGCGTGCTCACCGGGATCCGTACCATTCTGGAAAAGAACGGCAAACTCGCAGGCACTGCCGCGCGCCGCACCAACGGCACGATCAACGAGATGACGCGGGCGATTTACACCACCTGCAATCTGTGTATCGAGGATCCGACCCGCGCACCGTTATGGGATGTCCGAGCGCGCAGTGCGGTGCAAGACACTGAGCACAAACAAATCGAATATCGCGACGCCATCGTTGAGATTTTCGGCGTGCCGGTGCTTTACACGCCGTATTTGTCGCATCCCGACCCCAGCCAAAGCCGCGCATCCGGCCTGTTGGTGCCGTCGTTCGGCTATGGCAGCAAGCATTTGGGCACGTTCTTCACCGCGCCTTATTACGTGGTGCTGGATCAATCGAGCGATATCACGCTTGCCCCGCTGATCACCGCCAAGGCGGGCCAGGCGGTGGATTTTGACTACAGGCTCCGACTCAACGACGGGCGGATCCGTGCGCGCGGCTCCATCGCCGATGAATTCGGTCGGCCGCAGGGGCATCTGTTCAGCAACGGCGACTTTACCATCGATGAAACCTGGCGCTGGGGTTTCAACGTAAACCGGGTGAGCGGGGCGCTGTATGCACGCGATTATCGCTTGCCGCTCGGCGGCGCGACGGTGTTGCCGAGCACGGTGTTCATCGAAGGCTTCGGACAAGACGCCTACACACGCACCGATATGCGGTTTTATCAGAAATTCTACTCCAGCGGCTCCACCGGCCAAATTCCGTTCGTGCTGCCGCGCACCGAATACAGCTATCTCGGCCAACCTGACGCACTCGGCGGCAGGCTGGCATTGGATGCGGGGGCGTTCAACGTGGTGCGCAGCAAGGGCACCAGCACCATGCGCGCCAATCTGTCGGCGGATTGGGATCGTCCGTTCGAGACCAGCAACGGCCAGCAGATCAATCTCGGCCTGCATGTCGACTCCGCCACCTATTCAGCCTTTGGCATGAACCAAACGCCGAATTACGGCACCACGAGCAATGTCAGCTCCACGCAAGTGATGCCGACGGTCTATGCCGATTGGCGCTGGCCCTTCATGCGGGCGAGTGAAGATGGCTGGGGCAGCCAGGTGATCGAGCCGATTGTCAAATTCATGGGCGGCCCACGCGGCCCAACCTATCGCAACAGCAAGACGCCAAACGAGGACAGTCTTGATGTCGAGTTCAGCGACGCCAACCTATTCGCACTCAACCGTAACCCCGGCATCGACCGGCTGGAGGGTGGTGCGCGGGTGGCGGTTGGATTGCACGGGGCTTGGTATTTCCCGCAAGGCGGCATGCTGGATGGGCTGGTGGGGCAATCCTACCGCGCAAGCAACGACCCGTATTTCAACGATAAATCTGGGCTACGCGGTACGGTGTCCGATATTGTGGCACGACAGAGCCTGAAGCCGGTGCCATATTTCGACCTCACGATGCGTGAGCGGTTCGATCATGACACCATGCAGACGCGCTTCGCTGATTTCACCACAACAGTGGGCAATGATCTGCTCACAGTGTCGGCGGGTTACATCTACTCTAACACCAATATCTTCTACTACTACGAGAACATCCCAGGCACTGCGGCGGCGCAAACCGCGCTGAACACGCCGCGCAATGAACTTTCATTGGGCGCGGAGACGCATGTGGGGGCATGGCGCGTGAGCGGCAATGTGCGCCAGGATTTGCAGCTGCACCGGCCCAGCAGCTTCGACTCGCATATCACCTACGAAAACGAATGCCTGATCTTCGACGTTGTGTTTTATCGCCGCTATAGCTCGGTGCTGTCCGACACCGGCGACAGCGGCTTGTTGTTCTCAATCACACTGAAAACCGTTGGCGAGTTCGGGTTCCACGGCGGCTGATGCCGCCCACCCGACGCCGATCTTGTTCTAGGAGCTGACGAAAGCCGATGCCCGCACCGATCTTCAACCGCAAACGGCTCGCCACATCCCGCGTGGCCGGGCTGGCCCTTATCACGCTTCTCACGCTTGGATATGCCGTGTCGGCGCAGGCGGCTGAGTCGCTGACCAAGCCGTTCAAAGCAGCCCCAGGCGACAACGCGATTGTGGCCGTTGTGAATGGTGAAGTGATCACGCGCGGCGATGTGGACAATCGGCGGCGCCTGTTCGCGCTGTCCACTGGCCTGCCCGTGACCAACGACGTGCTGGATCGCCTGACCACACAGGTGACGCGCGAATTGATCGACGAGCGGCTGCGGCTTCAGGAATCTGAGCGCCGTGCCATTCTGGTGCAAGACAAAGAGGTTGCCGCGGCGATTGCGGATGTTGAGGCACGCAACAGCATGCCGAAGGGCCAATTGGCCAAGCAACTCGGCCAACAGGGTATTCAGTTGCACACGCTGATTGACCAGTTCCGTGCGCAAATCGCCTGGGGGCGGGTGTTGCGTCAGGAGATGGGCGAGCGTGGCGCGCCGTCTGACGCCGATGTGGCAGACCGTATGGCGCAATTCCAGGCGCAAATCGGGCAGCCGGAATATCACGTGTCAGAAATCTTCACCCCAGTGAGCAACCCGTCTCAGGATGTTGAGGCGCAGCATTTCTCTGACACGGTGATCCAGCAATTGCGCGCTGGCGCGGCGTTCTCGGTGGTGGCGGCTCAGTTCAGCCAGTCACAAACGGCGCTGCAAGGCGGTGATCTCGGTTGGCTGCAATCGCCGCAAATGGACCCAGCGGTGCTGCGTGTGGTGCAGGAAATGCCGATCGGCGCCATCAGCAATCCGATCAAAGTTGCGGGCGGCTACACCATTATCACGCTGCGCGGTAAGCGCGAGATTGGGAAGCAATTGATCACCCAGTTGACGCTGCGCCAAGTATGGCTGCCGTTCACCTCCGCACTCAACCCGCAACAGCCAACGCAGCAGCAGATTGATCAATTGCAAAAGGCGCGCGAAATCGGCGAGCGCGTGCATGATTGCAGCCAGATGGAAGCCGCAAATGCGGCGCTGGGTAATGTGCGCCCGTCTGATCCTGGCACGCTGGTGATGGAACAAATCGCCAATCCGGGCATGCGCAACCTGCTGGCCGGCCTGACCGTGGGCCATGCGAGCCAGCCCTTGCCCGCACCAGACGGCATTGCGCTGGTGATGGTGTGCTCACGCGAATCGAAAAATATCGGCCTGCCGACGCGTGAGGAGATCATGGATCAGATCGTTAACGAGCGCGTTGAGTTGATTTCACGCCAAGTGCTGCGCAATTTGCAGCGCCAAGCGATGATCGACCTGCGTGGCTGAGCCGGACATCACAACGCTGCCACCCCTGGCCGAGGTGATCCGGGCGCATGGTTTGGATGCGCGCAAATCCCTCGGCCAGCATTTTCTGCTCGACGCCAACCTGATCAGCCGCATTGCGCGGCAGGCCGGGGAATTGGCTGGGCGACAGGTGATTGAGGTTGGCCCCGGTCCGGGCGGCCTGACCCGCGCGCTGCTCGCTTCAAACGCGGCGAGCGTGACGGCGATTGAAATTGATCGGCGCGCGGTGGCGGTGATTGCCGAACTGGCCACGCATTTCCCCGAGCGCCTGCGCATCGTGGAAGCCGATGCATTGGCGGTTGATCTGTCGGAACTGGTTGCAGCACCGCGCCAGATTATCGCCAATCTGCCCTATAATATCGGCTCCCCCTTGCTGGTCGGCTGGCTGCGGCAGGCAACGCAGTGGGAGCGGTTGACGCTGATGTTCCAGGAGGAGGTGGCAGACCGCATCTGTGCCACTCCGGATTCCGAGCATTACGGGCGGCTGGCGGTGTTGGCGCAATGGGTGGCGGTTTGCGAATTCCGCCTGCGTATTCCGCCGCAAGCGTTCTCCCCACCGCCCAAAGTATGGTCGGCGGTGGTGGTGATCACGCCGCATGCCGAGCAGCCGCCGGAGCGGTTGTTTCGCCAGATGGAGAAACTCACTGCCGCCGCCTTTGGCCAGCGCCGCAAGATGCTGCGCGGCTCGCTCAAATCGTTGGGCGGTGAGGCGTTGCTGACCCGCGCAGGCATTGAGGGTTCACGTCGCGCCGAGACGCTAAGTGTGGCGGAATTCGACCGGCTGGCGCGGCTGTTGGATGGGCCAGAGGGCTAAGCATGCGCATTCTCGGGCTTGATGCCGCGATGGCAAGATGTTCGGCGGCCCTGCTGGTGGACGGCGTTGTGCGCGGCGAACGCGAGGCGCCCGGCGGACGTGGCCAGCAAACCGTGCTGGCGCAGATGGTGGCGGAGTTGCTCGATGGGGTCGAGGCACTCGATGCTGTTGCCGTCAGCATCGGGCCGGGCAGCTTCACCGGCCTGCGCTCGGCCATCGCCTTGGCGCATGGCTTGGCTGCCGGGCGCTGCAAGGTGCTGGGGGTGACGGTGGATCAGGCGCTTTCGCACCAACTTGGCAACGTGCCGGGCCGCGCCATCTGGACGGCGATTGACAGCAGACGCGGCCGTATCTTCCTCACCCGCCATCACGAGGCGACGATCGCGATCAACGTGGTGGACGTGGCTCCCCCCGCGCATCCGGTGGTGGTGGCCGGGGATGCGGCACCTGATTTGGTCGCATGGCTTACCGAGCGCGGTGCCGATGCCTGGCTGTCTGATGTGCGCCAGCCCGCCGCAGCTTCGGTGGCACAGGTGGCGGCGCGGATGCTGGCGGGCGATCTGCCGCCACACGAGGCGCAGCCGCTTTATGTCGATCCACCTGAGGCCAAGCTGCCTGCAGGCGGGTTGCGGCCTGCCCCCTTGGCATGATCACGCTCACCCAAGCCCATATCGCGCATGGCAGGGCGATGGCGGCGATACACGCAGCGGCGTTTCCGCCTGCAGAGCGCTGGGGTGCGGATGCGCTGGCGCTGCAACTCGGCCTGCCTGGCGCGTTTGGCTGGATTGCGGATCAGGACGGCTTTATCCTGGCGCGGGTGGCCGCTGATGAGGCGGAGATTTTAACCCTCGCCGTGCATCCCAACCGTCAGCGCGACGGGCTGGGGGCTGCGCTGCTCCAAGCAGCACTGCACCGCGCGGCTGAGGCCGGGGCGGTGGCGATGCTGCTGGAGGTGGCCGAGCCGAACCTGGCGGCACGCGGACTTTATGCGCAGTTCGGCTTCATAGAGGTGGGGCGTCGCAAACGGTATTACGCCAACGGCACCGATGCGCTGGTGCTGCGGCGCGATTTAGCCGTGCCGCAACCATAACAGCGTGGCACCTTGGGCATCGGTTTCGCGATGGAGTTCCTGATGCCCAAGTGCCGCTGCACTGCGTGGCACATTGCGCAACGGCTCAGCCCCTTTCAGGCGCACCAGCAGCACGTCACCCGTGTTGAGCGCGTCGAGTGCCAAACGGGTGCGAACAAAGGTCATCGGGCAAATATCTGTTGTGATATCAATTTGCCGATCAAACGAGGGTTGCATTACTGACATCCTCTCACACGAGTTCTGTGCATTGCGCAATGCAAGTAAATCTCCCTATACGCTGCGCAACCTGGGCTGATCTGGTCTTGGGGCATCAATGTGGAGAACGCCGGAAAATGGCTATCGTCGGACGGGACAAAGAATTGTTGGCTCTCACCGCTGATATTGTGGCGGCCCAACTCTCGCGCAACAACATCAGCGCAGAAGCTTTGCCCGATCTGATTCGTGGCATTTATCGCAGCCTGGCCGAAACCGGCATCGAAGTCGCCCCGGTGTCCGAAAAGCCGGTGCCTGCGGTGGCGATCAAGAAATCCATCTTCCCCGATTACATCATCTGCCTTGAAGATGGCAAAAAGCTGAAAATGCTGAAGCGCCACCTCAAAACCGCCTACGATCTGACGCCTGAGCAATATCGTGAGCGTTGGGGTTTGGCGTCTGATTATCCGATGGTGGCACCGAATTACGCTGAGCGGCGCTCCACCCTGGCCAAGCAGATCGGCCTGGGCAGCCAGGGCCGTGGTGCCGGCCGACCGCGCAAATAATTCTTCCGCTAGGAATACGATCTGGGGCGGGCAGGTGACATTGGACATGCCCCCCCCAGATCGGCTACGCCGATGCGTTGTCAGGCCGCCTCTCACGGGGTGATGGCTGCGCGCAACCAACGGGGTGGCGCGAGGATTGGAGGCCGGATGGAAAGCCGCATCGAGCGCCTGTGCATCGAGAAAGGTCTGAAAATGACCGGCCAGCGTCGCACCATTGCGCGCGTGCTGTCAGAGCCCGGCGATCACCCAGACGTGGAAGAACTCTATCGCCGCGCCGCAGCACTGGACGCGCGGATTTCGATTGCCACGGTCTATCGCACCGTTCGCCTGCTGGAAGAGCAAGGTATTCTCGAAAAGCGGGATTTCGGCGGCGGTCGCGCGCGCTATGAACCAACCGAGCATGGCCATCACCACCACCTGATCGACATCGATTCCGGTCGGGTGATTGAGTTCGAGGAAGAAGCACATGAGCAGCTTCTGCGTGAGATCGCCGCCCGTTTAGGCTTCGAACTTGTTTCTGCCCGACTTGAATTGTTCGGCAGGAGGGCTGATACGCAATCAGCCATCTCTCGCCCCGCCGCCACGCGCGCGGATGCTACGAGTGTGGGTGAACCGTCCGCCGCGCCGGGGCAAGCTTCTCTTCGTCACCGTGGCGCAGCACGATGACCACATCGGAACCGACAATGGCCGACCATCTGACCGCCGAACCCGCAGCAATCGGGTTCGGGGAATTGCGCGGCGGGCATCTCGGCGTTCGCCTGGCGAGCAATGCGGCGGAAATCGACGCTGCCCAGGCGCTGCGCTATCGCGTGTTTTATGACGAGATGGGCGCCATCCCCAGCCCTGAAGCCCTTGCCAGCAAGCGCGACGTGGATGCGTTTGACGCCGTGGCCGATCACCTGCTGGTTGTTGACCATCAGCTTGGCGATGGACCTGATGGCGTGGTTGGGTGCTATCGTCTGATCCGTCGCGCTGCCGCCGACCGGCTTGGACGCTTCTATTCCGCCGACGAATATGACATTTCAAAGATGTTATCGTTTCCAGGTGAAGTGCTAGAACTGGGTCGATCCTGCGTCGATCCTGGTCATCGCGGCCGGGCGACGATGCAGCTGCTGTGGCGCGGCATTGCTGCTTATGTGGCGCTCTACAAAATCGACTTGATGTTCGGCTGTGCCAGCCTGCCCGGCACGGACACCGATCTCAACGCGCAACACCTAACCTACCTGTATGCCAACCATCTGGCGCCCAGCGAAATCTGCCCGCGCGCGCTGCCGGAGCGCTATGTCGATATGCGGCGGATGGACCCAACCAAGCTCGACAACCGGCGCGCGCTGGCATCGCTGCCGCCGCTGGTGAAGGGCTATCTGCGGCTGGGCGGCTTTGTTGGCGATGGCGCGGTGATTGATCATCAATTCAACACCACCGATGTGGCGGTGGTGGTGAAAACCGAATTGGTGACCGAGAAATACATGCGCCATTACGAGCGCGGCCAGGATTAACTTCGTGTTTGATGTGGTGATGACATCTGCCTTCCTCGCCGCCCCAGCGGTGGTGATTCTGGAACAGGCGGGGTGTCGCATTCACTATATGCGCCCCTATCCGAGCGCGGCGGAGGTTGCTGCGCGCGCCGCGGAGGTGGGAGCGCATGCTATCCTGACCCGGCAAGGACCAGTGACTTCACTCGGCCTGACCGCCTCCCCCAATCTGCGCATCGTCGCGCGGCATGGTGTGGGGGTGGATGATGTGGACGTGGCCGAGGCCGCGCGTCTGGGCATTCTGGTCACCCGTGCGCCGGGTTCGAATGCCCGCGCGGTGGCGGAGCACACGCTGGCGATGCTGCTCGGCTTGGCCAAGGATCTGCGCCCGCTCGGTCTCGCCATCGCTGAGGGCGGCTGGCGCGACCCGACCGGGACAGTGCGCGACCTCAACGGGCTGCGGCTCGGACTGCTCGGCTTCGGCGATATCGCCCGCTTGGTGGCACCGATGGCACAGGCGTTCGGCATCAAGGTCTCGGCGTGGTCGCCGCGACTGGTGGCCGAGGCGTTGCCACAAGGTGTTGGACTGGCCACCTCATTCGCGGCGTTGCTGGCGGAGAATGACGCGATTTCGGTGCATTGCCCTTATACGCTTGGCACGCATCATCTGATCGGCGCTGAGGCGATGGCGCAGATGCCGCGCGGCGGCTTTATCATCAACACCGCGCGCGGCGGGATTGTGGATGAGGCGGCGCTGCTTGATGCGCTCGAATCCGGCCAGATCGGCGGTGCTGCGCTGGATGTGTTCGAGGGCGAGCCCCCGGCTTTGGACCATGCACTGCGCCAACATCCGCGCGTGATCTGCACGCCTCATATCAGCGGCGTCACGCAAGGATCGCTCGTCAACATGGGTGTGATGGCAGCCGAGTGCATCGCCTGGGCGTTGACCGGGCAGGCTGTGCCGGACGCGCGGATTGTCAGGCCGACGTAAATAATATCGCACTTGCGTGGGGATTGACCGATGAACTGGCTGGCGAACCTACAGGGCACACGCGCGATCACCGCGGCCATCGGTCTTGGCGCGCTGTCTGCCTTGGCCCTGCCGCCGCTGTATGTGCTGCCAGTGCTGTTCATCGCCATCCCCGGCCTGTTGGCGTTGATCGGCAGCGCCACCCCGCGTGATGCATTCTGGCGTGGCTTCTGGTTTGGCTGGGGCCATCAGGTGCTCGGGCTGTATTGGATCACCGAGGCGATCATGTTCGAGGTGGCGCGGTTCTGGTGGCTGCTGCCAATTGCGGTGCCAGCCCTGGCGCTGGTGCTGGGCGTGTTTATTGGCCTGCCCTGCTGGCTTGCGGCCAAGACCAAGCAGGGATGGCCGCGCGTGCTGGTGTTGGCTGGGGGCTGGACGCTGATGGGGATGGCGCAGCAATTCGTCGCCACCGGATTCCCCTGGAACCCGCTGGGCAGTGTGTGGGAATTCCCCGGCGTGGTTGGCGATATGGCGATTCAGCCCGCCGCCTGGATCAGCGTGCACGGGCTGACATTGCTCACATTGTTGCTCGCCGCCGCGCCCGCCATTGGCAAGCGCGCGCTGGGCGCATGTTTGGCGACGCTCATGCTGATGCTCGCCTGGGGCGCAGCACGCATCGCAGAACCGGCGCTACCAGGGCCGAACCTCACGGTGGTGTTGGTGCAGGGCAACGTCGCGCAGGGGCAGAAGCGCAATCGGGAAGCGTATATCGCAATGTTTGAGCAACATCTCAAACTCACCGAAACCGGCGTGGGCTTGGCGGTGGGGCAACCAACGGTGGTGGTGTGGCCGGAGACGGCGAGCCCGTTTCTGATCGATCAAGACGAGAATGCCCGCGCGGCGGTGGCCGAGGCAGCGGGTGGGCCAGCTTTTATCGGATCCCTGCGGTATGACGAGAATGGCCATCTGCGCAATTCGATGATCGGCGTGTATGGCCCCGGCCCGGTGGCGGGTATTTTTGACAAATACCACCTGGTGCCGTTTGGCGAGTATGTGCCGGACTGGCTGCCGCTGCCGATCAAAATTCTGCCTGGCGTGGGGTTTGCCAAAGGCTCCGGCCCAAAAACCCTGCGCCTGCCCGGCGTGCCACCCGCCGGGGCGCTGATCTGCTACGAGGCAATTTTTCCTGGCCAGGTGATCGACGCAGCAGACCGTCCGGCCTGGATGGTCAACATCACGAACGATTCCTGGTTTGGCAATTCCACGGGCCCGCGCCAGCACCTCGCAGCGGTGCGGATGCGCGCGGTGGAGGAG